>NZ_JAIESM010000032.1 GCF_019746015.1 Sphingomonas sp.
CTCGCACGCCTGGCCGATGACGATGGGACCTGCGCCGATGACGAGGATCGAGGAAATGTCGGTGCGTTTGGGCATTAGAAGTGTTGTTTCCCGAGTTCGACAAGCTTCTCGAATGCGGCTTTATCGAGACGAGTTGTCTGCGATAGCTTGCGAGGCACTTCCCGTGTTTCGCGGCCGTAGGTGTCAATCTGAATGAATTTCTCTCGGCCGCAGTCGACCAGCCGCACGACAGCCAATTCGACCTCATCATGCGGTCGGGCGTTGTCGAGACGCTCAACCTCAAATTTTCGCACTGTTGCCATCAGTGTCCTCCCATCATCCCCACAAACTTCTCAAACAAATAGAAGCTGTCCTGCGGCCCCGGGCTGGCCTCGGGGTGGTATTGCACGCTGAAGGCGGGCTTGTCGGTCAGTTCGATCCCGGCGTTCGATCCGTCGAACAGGCTGACATGCGTTTCGCGCACGCCCTCGGGCAGCGAGTCCCGCGCCACCGCGAAGCCGTGGTTCATGCTGGTGATTTCCACCGCACCGTCGCTCAACCGCTTGACCGGGTGGTTGGCGCCGCGGTGGCCCTGGTGCATCTTTTCGGTGCGCGCCCCCACCGCCAGCCCCAGCAGCTGGTGGCCAAGGCAAATGCCGAACAGCGGCTTGCCCGTTGCCAGCATCTGGCGGATCACCGGCACCGCATAGTCCGCCGTCGCCGCCGGATCGCCCGGGCCGTTCGACAGGAAGAAACCGTCGGGCGACAGCGCCATCACCTGATCGAAGCTTGCCGTTGCCGGCAGCACCGTCACCCGCGCGCCGGCGGTGACCAGGTTTCGGAAGATGTTGCGCTTGGCGCCATAATCGATGGCGACGACATGGGGGCGACGCCCGGTGGCGCGTCCCTCGACTTCGCTCGGGACGAACGGCGGCGTAGCGGCGGGCGTCTCTTTCCCCCCGTTCGTGCCGAGCGCAGTCGAGGCGCCTTCGCCACCCTCCCCCGCATAGCCATGACCCAAGGTCCACGCGCCGCCCGTCCAGCCATAATCGGCATCGACGGTCACGTCCTTGGCCAGGTCCATCCCCTCCAGCCCCGGCCAGCCGCGCGCGCGGGCGAGGAGCGCCGGCACGTCGAACACGCCGTCTGCCGCATGCGCGATCACCCCGTTGGGCGCCCCGCCCGCGCGGATGCGCCGGGTGAGCGCGCGCGTGTCGATACCGGCCAGGCCGATGCGGCCATGCGCCTTCAACCAGCCGTCCAGATGCTGGGTGCTGCGAAAGTTGCTCGGTTCGGTCACACTCTCCCGCACGATCATGCCCAGCGCGTGCGGCGTGTTTGCCTCCACATCCTCGGCATTGGTGCCGACATTGCCGATATGCGGGAAGGTGAAGGTGATGACCTGCCCGGCAAAGCTGGGGTCGGTCATGATTTCCTGATAGCCCGTCATCGCGGTGTGGAAGCACACCTCGCCCACCGCTGCCCCTTCGGCGCCAAAGCCATGGCCCCACACCAGCGTGCCATCGGCCAGCACCAGCACGCCGGTGGCGCCCTCCGGCTTTGCGGGCGCGGAGACCGGCGGCGCGGAAGACTTGGAGGCAGGCGAGGAGGCAGGCATGGGCGCAGCTTGGGCCATTCGGGGGAACGCTCCGTCAGACAGGGTGGCGATGTCGCTAAGCCATTCCCGCTAGGCGCGATGGCGGCGACCGTCAATCTGTTAAAGCCCGTGCAGCGCGCCTAGTCTGGCGAATCACAATCCAAAGGGACCACACATGATTCGTGATGACATCAAGGCCGCGCTGGTCGCCGCCATGAAGGGGGGCGACAAGGCCGGCACGGCGGCGATCCGCCTGATCCAGAGCGAGATCAAGAATCGCGACATCGAGGCGCGCACCGGCGGCGCCCCGGCCGATGACGACGCGCTCGTCGTGGAAGTGCTGCAGAAAATGGTGAAGCGGCGCCGCGAATCGATCGAAATGTATGAAAAGGGCGGGCGCCAGGAACTGGCCGATGTGGAAGCCGCCGAAGTGGCCGTGATCGAGCGCTTCCTGCCGCAGCAGATGAGCGACGACGACACCCGCGCCGCGATCGAGGCGATCAAGGCCGAACTGGGCGCCGCCAGCGTGAAGGACATGGGCCGCGTGATGGCGGTGCTGAAGGAACGCCACGCCACCCGGCTCGACATGGCGCGCGCCAGCGGCCTGGTGAAAGCGGCGCTGGCGGGGTGATGGGGCTTTTCCCGTGTGCGGCGGCACGTCCCTCGACTGCGCTCCGGACGAACGGCGATTGTGACCCTAACCCCCAACCCCCTCCCGCCGGCGGGAGGGGGAGCGACGCCCGATGACTCTCTCCCCCCAGTTCCTCGACGAATTGCGCGCGCGCACCACGCTGTCCACGCTGATCGCCAAGAGCGTGAAGCTGACCAAGGCGGGCCGCGAGTTCAAAGGGTGCTGCCCCTTCCACCAGGAGAAGACACCCAGCTTCTACGTCAACGACGACAAGGGCTTTTACCACTGCTTCGGCTGTACGGCGCATGGCGACGCGATCCGCTGGATGACCGACCAGCGCGGCCTGCCGTTCATGGACGCGGTAAAGGAGCTGGCCCAGGCGGCCGGCATGGAGGTGCCCGCCCCCGATCCGCGCGCGGCCGCCGGCGCCGAGCGCGCGCGCGGGCTGCACGAGGCGATGGCCGATGCTGCCGCCTGGTTCACTGAGCAGCTGAACGGGATCGAGGGTGGCGAGGCGCGTGCGCTGCTCGAGCGGCGCGGGGTGAATGCGGAGACGGCGCGCAGCTTTGGCCTGGGCTATGCGCCCGATGCGCGCGGGCGGCTGCGCGCGGCGCTGGCCCGCTATGGCGACGCGGTGCTGGTCGAGGCGGGGCTGCTGATCCAGGTCGAGGACAAGGAGCCCTATGACCGGTTTCGCGGCCGGCTGATGATTCCCATCCGCGATGCGCGCGGGCGGGTGATTGCCTTTGGCGGGCGGGTGATCGGCACGGGCGAGCCCAAATATCTGAATTCGCCGGACACGCCGCTGTTCGACAAGGGGCGCACGCTCTACAATCTCGATCGCGCAGCGCCCGCGGCGCGCAAGGCCGGACGGCTGATCGTGGTCGAGGGCTATATGGACGTGATCGCGCTTGCCCAGGCGGGGATCGCGGAGGCCGTCGCCCCGCTGGGCACCGCGCTGACGGCGGAACAGCTCGACCTGCTGTGGCGCCAGGTGGAAGTGCCGCTGCTCTGCTTCGATGGCGACAGCGCGGGGCAGAAGGCGGCGATCCGCGCGGCGCAGCGCGCGGTGCCCCGGCTGGAGCCGGGCAAGTCGCTGAGCTTTGTCGGCCTGCCCCAGGGCAAGGACCCCGACGACCTGCTGCGCGAGGCGGGGCCGGCCGCGTTCGAGGCCGCGACCGAGGCGCGCCGCCCCTTGATCCAGATCCTGTACGAGGCGGAACGCGCACAGACCCGCACCGAAACGCCGGAAGGCCGCGCGGCACTGCGCCAGCGGATCAACGCGCTGGCCGAGGAAATCGGCAACGGCCTCGTCAAATATGAATATCGCCGCGCCTTCAACGACCTGTTTTTCGAGGAATTCGGCTGGAAGCGCGCCGAGCGCCGGGTGATCGGCCAGGCCGCCGTCGCCAGCGGCCCGCATGGCCCGCGCGACCTGTATCACAGCTTCACCCGCTCTGCGCTGTTCGGGCTGTCGCGCTATCCGCAGGTGCTGAACGTGGTGCTGGAGCCGATCAGCCTGTTGCCGATTCGCCACGAATTGCTGCTGCCGTGGCGCGAAACGCTGGTAGAAGCCGTGATCAAGCGGCCGGGGCTTGATGAAGACGCGATACAGTCCATATTGACGGCCAATCGTCTGAAACCACAGAGCCGGGCCGATCTATGCGCCGATCTTCGCTTTCGCTGGGACGCGGAACCGGCATCGGCGGTTCGGGCTTTGGGGGGACTGGTTGAATATCTGGTGGAGGAGCAGGAAATCCTCGCCGAACTGGAAGAACTGACGGCGCGGATCACGGCCGACACCGCGCTGGAACATTATGAGGCGCTTGAACAGGCGCGCGCCGCCTTGCGCGCCCGGCAATCGGCACTTTACGAAACGGCATATCTGGCGGGGCTCGCCGACGGCGAAACGGAGTAGAGTTGAGTATGGCGAAAGCTAATGCGGCAGGGGACGAAACGATGGAAGCCGGCGACGCGCCGCTCATCGACCTGAACGATGCGTCGGTAAAGAAGCTGATCGCCCGCGCCAAGAAGCGCGGCTACATCACCTATGACCAGCTGAACGAGGCGCTGCCGCAGGAGCAGATGAGCTCCGACCAGCTTGAAGACATCATGTCGGCGCTCAACGAAATGGGCGTCAACATCGTCGAGAATGAGGACGCCGGCGAAGACGGCGATAGCGAGGACGCGGGCGACGACGAGATCGACACCGCCGACAGCGGCGACGATGCCGCCCCCGCGCTTGAGACCAAGAAGAAGGAAACCGTCGATCGCACCGACGACCCGGTGCGCATGTATCTGCGCGAAATGGGCGCGGTGGAACTGCTGAGCCGCGAGGGCGAGATCGCCATCGCCAAGCGGATCGAGGCGGGCCGCGACACCATGATCCTGGGCCTGTGCGAAAGCCCGATCACCTTCAACGCCATCATCGACTGGTCGACCCAGCTCAACGAAGGCAGCATGCAGCTGCGCGAAATCCTCGATCTCGACGCCATGCTCTCCAAGGGGCCGGCGCCCGAGAATCTGGAGGAGGAAGGCGGCGACGGCGAGATTTCGGAGCGCAACGCCGGCCCCAGCTACAAGGAAGAAGAGGAAGTCGAGGAAGTCGCCGCCGAGGAGGATGACGAGGAATCGATGACCGAGCGGCGCACCCCGCGCCCCAGCGACGATGACGACGAGGACAACACGCTGAGCCTTGCCCAGATGGAGGAGCAGCTCAAGCCCCAGGCGCTGGAAAAATTCGCGAACATCACCGCCATCTTCAAGACCTTCTCGAAGATGCAGGCCAAGCGTCTGGACGCGATGGCGGCGGGCGGCGAACTCTCGACGGCCGATGAACGCAAGTACCAGAAGCTGCGCGAGGAACTGACCGCGGAAGTGGAAAGCGTGCAGTTCCACCAGGCCAAGATCGAATATCTGGTCGACCAGCTTTATGCCTTCAACCGCCGGCTCACCGCACTGGGCGGGCAGATGCTGCGCCTGGCCGAGCGGCACAAGGTGAGCCGCAAGGATTTCCTCGACCGCTATGTCGGCAATGAGCTGGACGAGACCTGGCTGGCAACGGTTGAAAAGCTGGACAAGAAGTGGCGCGCCTTTGCCGAGAACGAGGCCGAGGCGGTGGACCGTATCCGCGTGGAAATCGGTGAAATCGCGCAGGCAACGGGCATGTCGCTCGCCGAATTCCGCCGCATTGTGAACATGGTGCAGAAGGGCGAGCGCGAAGCCCGCATCGCCAAGAAGGAAATGGTCGAGGCCAATCTGCGCCTCGTCATCTCGATCGCCAAGAAATACACCAACCGCGGCCTGCAGTTCCTGGACCTCATCCAGGAAGGCAATATCGGCCTGATGAAAGCGGTCGACAAGTTCGAGTATCGCCGCGGCTACAAGTTCAGCACCTATGCGACCTGGTGGATCCGCCAGGCGATCACGCGCTCGATTGCGGACCAGGCGCGCACGATCCGCATCCCGGTCCACATGATCGAGACGATCAACAAGCTGGTGCGCACCAGCCGCCAGTTCCTGCACGAGCAGGGCCGCGAGCCGACGCCGGAGGAAATGGCCGAGCGCCTCTCGATGCCGCTCGAAAAGGTCCGCAAGGTGATGAAGATCGCCAAGGAGCCGATCTCCCTCGAAACGCCGATCGGCGACGAGGAGGACAGCCATCTCGGCGATTTCATCGAGGACAAGAATGCGGTGATCCCGGTCGACGCGGCGATCCAGGCGAATTTGAAGGAAACGGTGACGCGGGTGCTCGCCAGCCTCACCCCGCGCGAGGAGCGCGTGCTGCGCATGCGCTTCGGCATCGGCATGAACACCGACCACACGCTGGAGGAAGTCGGCCAGCAGTTCAGCGTGACGCGCGAACGCATTCGCCAGATCGAGGCCAAGGCACTGAGGAAGCTGAAGCACCCCAGCCGCAGCCGCAAGATGCGGTCGTTCCTGGACCAATAAATGGGGACAGTCCCCATTTATGTTGCGGGCGTTGGTCGTTTCACATAAATAGGGGACTGTCCCCATTTATGAGGTGGCGGCATGCCGCGTACCGCTCGCATCGTCGTTCCGGACTGCCCCCACCACGTCATCCAGCGCGGCAATCGCCAGCAGCCGATCTTCTACGCCGTCAGCGATCGGCGCCGCTATCTCGAGCTGCTCGCCGGCCACTGCGCGGAGCATGATGTGCGCTGCCTGGCCTGGTGCCTGATGAGCAACCATGTCCACCTCGTCCTCGTGCCGCCCTCGGCCGATGCCCTGCGCGCGGTCCTCTCGCGCACGCACACCAGCTATGCCCAGCGCATCAACCTGCGCGAGGGGCTTTCGGGCCATCTCTTTCAGGGGCGTTACGCCAGCTATCCCATGGACATGGCGCATTTGATGATCGCGGTGCGTTATGTCGAGAACAACCCGGTCAAGGCCGGGCTCGTCGCTGCCGCCGAGCACTGGCCCTGGTCGAGCGCCCGCGCGCATATCGACGGCGCGGGCGATGGCCTGACCGACCTGGACCACGCCTTCCCCGTTACCAACTGGCGCGCCTATCTGGCCGATGGTGCCGACGCCAGCGCGCGCGACGACGCGGTCGAGGCAGCGATGCGATCCGGCCGGCCGCTCGGGCGGGTCGTGGTGGCGGGCGGCCCGCTTCCCGAACCAAGACCGCGCGGCCGCCCCCGCCTCAATAAATAGGGACTGTCCCCATTTAAACCGCCGGGCGGCACATCACGCTGATCGTCTTTGCGGCCTTGTCGAACAGCAGTGTCGAACAGGGCGCAAAGGCCGCACGGGGAATGGCGAAGCTGTGCACCGGCTTCACCCCCTTTGCATTGGCGGTGACGACGACTTCGGACGGGTCTTCCACCGCGCCGGCCTCGGGAATGTCGGCGCCATGGCCGGCGGCATCCACCCGGTTGCGTACGCGCACGGCAATCTGGCGGAACGCGAACGGGCCGAACACGAACGGGCGCTCCAGCGTCATCAGCCGCACCGGGCGCTTCACGCCGAAGATGATCTCGACGTCCCAGCTGGCGCCGCTCACCGTGCCGCCATGATCGTTCGCAATCACCGCACCGGCGGCAGCGGAGGCGATCGGATACGGCCCGGTCTCCTCCAGATCGAACGACACCCCCATGCGCAGCCCGGGGCTCAGCTCATGCGCGGTCAGGCTCTGGCCGTTGATCGCGCCATAATAGGGAAAGGCGTAAAGCTTCTGGTCGGCGGCCGCCGGGCCAAGGTCGAACCGCAACCGCGCCTGGGGCAGTGCGAGCGGGCCGATGGAGCCGTCCCCGGTCTGGGGCGGCGCGTCAGTGAACCAGAAGGCGCGGCCCTTCTGCTTCATGCCGCCGATCACGAAATCGAGCGGCCGGCTCTCCCCTTTGAACTCGCGCCGTCCGGCGACGCTGAAGCTCGCGCTGCCGAAAAAGTCCGCGCGCTTGATGCCCAGCCGCGCCACCGTCTCCCCGTTCAGGATCAGCCGGTCGGGGCCGCCGGCGCGCAGTTGAAGCCTGACCGGCTTGCCCTCCACCTCGGCCTCCACCAGCGCGCCGGGCGTGGTGGTCAGCTCGGTCGCCGCCGCACTTTGCCGGTCGGGCGGCGCGCTGGCCCCGGCGAGCGCTAAAAGGACGATCGGGACAAGGGCGTAACGCATGTGATGCACCATGTTATAACGGCAATACATTTTGCCTGACAACCTGTTTTCAGTGTCCACGACACTGTCTACCTCGCGCCTTGGCAAACACGGCTAGCAATCATTTAATCGCCAATAAACCCGGTCTTTACGAGCGTTGCGGTAAGTCAATTCCCGGCATGGCGTGCTGGGTGGGGCCGCGTCAGCGTCTTGGATGGAGGCAACACATGGCGCTCGACCCGTCAATCAATGGCCAGTTCGATGGCAGCTGGGGAATGGTGCGCGGGCTCATGTCCGCGGACGGCAGCGGCCAGCACCGCTTTGTCGGCACCCTGGCGCGCAGCAACGCGCTCGCCCGCGACGTGGCCGATGCGGTGCACGCGCTGTGCATGCTCCACGGCCGGCAGCCCGGGCTGCTCGACCATGCGCTGGCCTGCAACGCCCAGCCGGCCTGGGCGCCGTGGCTGGAAGCGGCGGTCGAAGCCTTTGCCGCCGAACGCGCGCTGCTCGCCCGGCTGACGGCGGCGGCAGGCCCCCTGCCCTCCACGCCCGGCCAGGCCGAATCGGACAGCACCATCATGTCGCAGCGCCACGCGCTCGACACGCTCGCCCGGTCGGACCGGCGCGGTTGCGCGGTCGGCGCGGCGGTGGCGCTGGTGGCGGACTGGCGCGCGGTGCGCGCGGTGCTGGACCGTGCTGCAGATCGCTTCGGCGTGCCGCCGGTCACCTGCCAACTGCCGGACGATGCCGACACCGCCATGCTGGTCGCGACGCTCGCGGCAAGCCCGGCGGCCGAACGCGCCATGGCCTTTGGCGCGCAACAGCTGCTCGCCCAGCATAATGGCCTGTGGTCGCTGATGGAGGCGCGCGCCTCGGCCCGCAACAACGCCTGAGCGAAGCGCTTGGCGGCCGCCCGATAGGCCGCTATGCCAAACCCGGTTTTCGAATTCGGGGATGGCGATGAAGCGTTTTGACGGTACCGAGAGCTATGTTGCGACCGACGATCTGAAGGTTGCGGTCAACGCGGCCGTCACCCTGCGGCGCCCGCTGCTGGTGAAGGGCGAGCCCGGCACCGGCAAGACCGTGCTCGCCTATGAAATCGCCAAGGCGACGGGCGCCCCGCTGATCGAATGGAACATCAAATCGACGACCAAGGCGCAGCAGGGCCTGTATGACTATGACGCGGTCGCCCGCCTGCGCGACGGCCAGCTTGGCGATCCGCGCGTGCACGACATCGCCAACTATATCCGCCGCGGCAAATTGTGGGAGGCGTTCGAAAGCCCGACCCTGCCCGTGCTGCTGATCGACGAGATCGACAAGGCCGACATCGAATTCCCCAACGACCTGCTCCACGAGCTCGATCGCATGGAATTCCATGTCTACGAAACCAAGCAGACGGTGCGCGCCAATGAGCGCCCGATCGTCGTCATCACCAGCAACAACGAAAAGGAACTGCCCGACGCGTTCCTGCGCCGCTGCTTCTTCCACTATATCAAATTCCCCGACCGCGACACAATGCAGGCGATCGTCGATGTCCACTTTCCCGGCATCCAGAAGCTGCTCGTCAGCCGCGCGATGGACATTTTCTATGACGTGCGTGAGGTGCCGGGTCTGAAGAAGAAGCCGTCGACCAGCGAGCTGCTCGACTGGCTGAAGCTGCTGCTGCACGAAGACATGCCGCTCGAGGTGCTGCAGAACCGCGATCCCACCAAGGCGATACCGCCGCTGCATGGCGCCCTGCTGAAAAACGAGCAGGATGTGATGCTGTTCGAGCGCCTCGCCTTCATGGCCAAGCGCCAGCAGAACAAGGGCTGACCGCCAAAAAAGCATTGCTTGCCGGCCTGTTAACGCTGCTCGGCAACCGCGGCGCTACCCGGCCCATGGCATGGACCGGGCAATGCGGACGATCTGTGCCCTGGCTGGACTGATTGCGGCGGTGCTGCTGCCCGCGGGCGCGCAGGCAACGCTCCTGGACTATGTCGGCGAATGCGTGCCCTTTGCCCGGGCCGCCTCTGGCATCCAGATCTATGGCGATGCGTGGACCTGGTGGGACAAGGCCGCCGGCCAATATGCGCGCGGCGACAGCCCCCGCCCGGGCGCGGTGATCGTTTTTGCCCGGTCGTCGCGCCTGCCGCTGGGCCATGTCGCGGTGGTCAGCCGCATTGTCGAGGCGCGGGTGGTGATGGTCACCCATGCCAACTGGTCGCGCGTGAACGGGTCGCGCGGCCATGCCGAACAGGATGTGACGCTGACCGACGTCTCCCCCGGCAATGACTGGAGCCAGGTGAAAGTTTGGTACCGCGATACCGCCGGGCTGGGGTCCAGCGTCTATCCGGTCTATGGCTTCATCTATGGCACCCCGGTCGCGCACCGCGCGCCGGCTGCCCAGCCCTCGCCCGAGCTTACCGGTCGGCAGCCCGATTATGTCGGCGCGCTGATCGACGCCTATCGCTGAACGGCGATGACCGCGCCACTGCCGCTGGGCGCCGTCACGGCGGTACAGGCACGCCCGCCTGCCGCCACTGCGCCCCTGCCCCCACCCAACGCCACCATGGCCGCCGCCGCGACCGGTACGGTTGCTGCCCAGCAGGCGGTCGCCGCCGGCGTGCTGCGCGACTCCACGCCGGTGCTGGCCCCTGTCACCTATGCAGCGGCCCGCCCCCGCGAGCGGCGCGAGGGCAAGCCGTTTCACCGCATGCCCGGCATTGCGTCGGCGCAGGCGCGCGGGCATGATCGTGCGATGTTCCTGAACTTTCTCGACGCGCTGCGCAGCGCCGGCATTCCCGCCAGCCTGAAAGAGCATCTCATCCTGCTGGAGGCCCTGTCGAAGGACGTGATCGACCGCACGCCCGACCAATTCTATTATCTGTCGCGCTCGGTCTATGTGAAGGACGAAGGGCTGCTCGACCGGTTCGACCAGGTCTTTGCCAAGGTGTTCAAGGGCATCGAAACCAGCTTTGCCGCCACCAATGCGGAAATTCCGGCCGAATGGCTGCGCGCGGTGGCCCAGAAATATCTGAGCGCCGAGGAAATGGCGCAGATCGAATCGCTGGGGTCGTGGGACGAGATCATGGCGACGCTGCAGAAGCGCCTCGCCGAGCAGCAGGGCCGGCACCAGGGCGGCAACAAGTGGATCGGCACCGGCGGCACCAGCCCCTATGGCAATTCGGGCTACAACCCCGAAGGCGTGCGCATCGGCGGCGAGGGCAAGCAGAAGCGCGCGCTGAAAGTGTGGGACCAGCGCGAATTCCGCAATCTGGACAACACCCGCGAACTGGGCACACGCAACATCAAGATCGCGCTGCGCCGCCTGCGCCGCTTCGCCCGCGAAGGGGCGGCCGACGAGCTTGATCTGGACGCAACGATCGAAGGCACCGCGCGCCAGGGCTGGCTCGACATTCATATGCGGCCCGAACGGCACAATGCGGTGAAGCTGCTGCTGTTCCTCGACGTTGGCGGATCGATGGACCCGTGGGTGAAGCTGTGCGAGGAGCTGTTCTCCGCCGCGACCGCCGAATTCAAGAACATGGAATTCTTCTATTTCCACAACTGCCCCTATGAGGGCGTGTGGAAGGACAATCGCCGCCGCTTTTCGGAACGCACGCCGACCTGGGACGTGCTGCACAAATTCGGCCATGACTATAAGCTGGTGTTCGTGGGCGACGCGTCGATGAGCCCCTATGAAATCACCCATCCGGGCGGTTCGGTCGAGCATTTCAACGAGGAATCGGGTGCGGTGTGGCTGCACCGGATGACCAACACCTATCCCGCCGCGGTGTGGCTGAACCCCATTCCCGAGGAGCAATGGGGCTATTCGCAGTCGATCCGCATCGTGCGCGAGCTGATGAACGACCGCATGTATCCGCTCACCCTCAACGGGCTTGACGAGGCGATGCGCGAGCTGACCCGCAAGCGCTGACGCGCGCGCGTCAGTAAAGCAGGAACGGCGCGCGTTCTTCCGCCCAGGCCGCCTCGTCGGCGGCCGTCAGCACGTCCAGATCGCCCGGCTCGGCACCGGCATCGTCGACCCACTCGCGCAGCGCCGGGCCGCCATTGATCACGTCGATGGCCAGCCGGTCGAACACATATTCATAAGCGAAGTCGCGCCACAGCGGATAGTCAGGGCGCAGCTGCCGGATCACCTTGAACGCCAGTGCCTGCAATCGCCAGGGGCGGAACGCGGCATGATCGTAAAAGCTGCCCTCGGCATGGATGTGCACGCCGTTGTTCAGCTGCTTCATATGCTTATGGAAGGTCGGCTCGAACCAGATTTCACGCAGGGCGCAGCCGGCCAGCCAGCCGGGCGCCAGCCGGCGCATCGCCGCCATCACCTCCCGCGCGGGTAGGTCGGGCGCGCCGAACAGTTCGAGCGGCCGGGTGGTGCCGCGCCCTTCGGACAGCGTCGTCCCCTCCAGCATAACCGTGCCGGCATAGGCGCGCGCCATGTTGAGATTGGCGGCATTGGGGCTGGGGTTGATCCACAGCCGGTCGGCCGGCCAGCCAAAGCCCGGCGCCTCCGCCGGCGCCCACCCTTCCATGGCGACGACGTGATAATCAACGTTCAGCCCGTAATGCGCGATGAACCAGCGCCCCAGCTCGCCCATGGTCAGCCCGTGCCGCATCGGCAGGGGGCCGGCGCCGACAAAGCTTTCCCAGCCCGGGCGCAGCGCCAGCCCCTCGATGGGCCGGCCCGCCGGGTTGGGCCGATCGAGCACCCACACGCTCTTGCCGTGCCGGGCGGCCGCCTCCAGCACATAGAGCAGGGTCGTCACATAGGTGTAGATGCGACAGCCCAGGTCCTGCAGATCGACCAGCATCACGTCGAAGGTCTGCATCGATTGCCCGGTCGGGCGGCGCACTTCGCCATAAAGGCTGAACACCGGAATGCCGTAGCGCGGATCGGTGAAGTCGGGCGACTCCATCATGTTATCCTGCAGGTCGCCGCGCACACCGTGCTGCGGGCCGAACATGGCAGTGATGTTCACGCCCGCCGCCACCAGCGCGTCCAGGCTATGCTCCAGCCGATCCGTGAGCGAGGCGGGGTGCGCAAGCAACGCCACGCGCCTGCCTTCGAGCGGGCGGCGCAGTTCAGGGTCGGCGAGCAGGCGATCGATACCGAAGTTCATGAGCGCTCAGGTGCCGGGAGGGTGGCGATAAAGCAATCCCGGTTGTGGAAATCAGGCGGGCCTGGTGCGTGCGCCAGCGCCCAATAGGATTTGGTCCCGTCGGCTTCCTCGATCACGGCGGTCAGCCCGATAGCGGCGCCGTTCTCCAAAGCGAGCGGCAGCGAGACCGCAAGCGACAGCGCCCCGCTTTCACCCCGCAGCACTCGCGGCGGCGCGGCGAGCGGGAGCGGTGTCATGCCGTCACGATAGCCGGTAAAGCGATAGGCGGCCCAGCGCGTGGACGGCGAAAAATTGAACTCCAGATAGGCGCCGCCCGCCAAGCCCGCGAACAATTCGAGACAGGTGGTCCGCCAAAGGCCATCGGTCCGTGCCGGCACGTCAACCGGCGGAACGATCAGCGTTGCCGGGCCGCCGACCAGATAGTCCAGCGTAAGCCCATCGCCTTGCCGCGCCACGCGCACCGCTACGGCACGGCCAGCGGGCGGGTTCGAGGACGGATGTGGCACCAGGTGAAACATGGCCATCGCGCCACCCTAGGAAATCGTGGCGCGAAACGCTATGTGCGCGCCATCCATGGCAACCACGCTCCCTCCTTCGCCCAAGATCGGCATGGTCTCGCTCGGCTGTCCCAAGAATCTGGTCGACAGCGAGCGCATCCTGACCAAGCTGCGCAGCGACGGCTATGAAATGTCGGCCGATTACGCCGGCGCCGATGTCGTGCTGGTCAACACCTGCGGTTTTCTCGATTCCGCCAAGGAGGAATCGCTCGAAGCCATCGGCGAGGCGATGGCCGAGAATGGCCGCGTCATCGTGACCGGGTGCATGGGCAAGGAAGCGGAGGTGATCCGCGCGAAATTCCCCAATGTGCTAGCGGTGACCGGCGCGCATCAGTATGAGGAAGTGGTGGGCGCGGTGCATGAGGCGGCGCCGATGCCGCCCAACGCCTTCATCAATCTGGTGCCCGAAAGCGGGCTGAAGCTGACCCCGCGCCATTACAGCTATCTGAAGATTTCCGAAGGCTGCAACCACCGCTGCGCCTTCTGCATCATCCCCTCGCTGCGCGGCGATCTGGTCAGCCGGCGGCCCGATGCGATTTTGCGCGAGGCGGAGAAACTGGTCGAGGCGGGCACCCGCGAGCTGCTGGTGATCAGCCAGGACACATCGGCTTACGGCGTCGACATCCGCGACCAGCCACGCCTGTGGCGGGGCCGCGAGCTGCGCCCGCACATGACCGACCTCGCCGCCGCGCTTGGCGAGCTGGGCGTGTGGGTGCGGCTGCACTATGTCTATCCTTATCCGCATGTCGACCAGGTCATCCCGCTGATGGCGCAGGGGCTGGTGACGCCCTATCTCGACATTCCCTTCCAGCATGCGAGCCCGGCCGTGCTGCGCGCGATGCGGCGGCCGGCCAATGAGGCGAAAGTGCTGGAGCGCATCCGCGGCTGGCGCGCAATCTGCCCGGACATTGCCATCCGCTCCACCTTCGTGGTCGGCTTTCCGGGCGAGACCGAGGATGATTTTGCCTATCTGCTCGACTGGCTGGCCGAGGCGCAGCTCGACCGGGTGGGCGCCTTCCGCTTCGAGCCGGTGGAAGGGGCGGCCGCCAATGCCCTTCCCGACCCGGTGCCGGAGGCGGTGAAGGAAGAACGCTATGCCCGGCTGATGGCGCTGACCGCGCGGATTTCGGCCGAGAAGCTGGCGGCGAAGATCGGGCGGACACTGCCCGTCATCATCGATGCCGTCGATGCCGAGAGCGGCGGCGCCGCCGGCCGGTCGCAGGCCGACGCGCCGGAGATCGACGGCGAGGTCCATCTGCGCGACGCCGGCCATCTGAAGCAAGGCGATATCGTCGGCGCCCTGATCGAGGACGCCGACGAGCATGACCTGTTCGGGGTGCCCGCCAAGTAGAGCGTCCCGTGGACACCGAAAATCGCTGGACAGCATCCCGCCCGCCAGCGCAGCTTTGCAAGACACGCTGTTGGAACAGTCCTTGTTGGAGAGGCCGATGATCCGTTCGCTTGCCGCCCTGATGCTGATGATCGCCGCGCCCGCCGCCGCGCAGGAGATCAGCCCCGACGAAGCCCGGCAGATCGACAGCATCGTGACCACCAGCCTGAAGCGCACCGGCGTGCCCAGCGCCTCGGTCGCGATCGTGCGCGACGGGCGGCTGGTGTTCGCGCGCGCTTATGGCAAACAGTCCGAAAGCGGCGGCCCGGCGCGCACCGATGCGCCCTATCAGATCGCGTCGGTATCCAAGCAGTTCACCGGCGCGGCGCTCTTGCTGCTGGAGGATGAAGGCAAGCTCAGCCTGAATGACAAGGTTGGCAAATATCTGCCTGATATTTCAGGGGCGGACACGATCACGCTGCGCCAGCTGCTCGATCACACATCCGGCCTGCAGGATTACTGGCCGCAGGATTACAGCTTTGCCGCGATGGACAAACCCACCACACCGCAGGGCATTATCGACCGCTGGGCGAAGAAACCGCTCGATTTCGCCCCCGGCACCCAGTGGCAATATTCGAACACGGCCTATGTCGTGGCGGGGCAGGTGGTGGAAAAAGTGGCCGGCATGCCGCTGCTGGCGTTTCTGCAGGCGCGCGTCTTTGCGCCGCTGGGGATGAAGGTGGTCAGCCTGGACGATGCCGTCGGCCCCGGTTTTCCGCAGGGCTATCAACGTTTTGCGCTGGGGCCGGTGCGGGTGGAAAAGCCGGCAGCCCGTGGCTGGCTCTATGCCGCCGGCGAACTGGCGATGTCGCCCAGCGATCTCGCCAAATGGGACATCGCGCGAATGAACCGCAGCCTGATGCCCGCCGATGACTGGGCGGCGCAGGAAACGCCCACCCGGCTGGCCGATGGCAGCAACACCAATTACGGGCTGGGCGTCACCATCCAGACGGTCGACGGGCGCCGCATCGTCGAACATTCGGGCGAAGCGCCGGGCTTCCTGACCGAGAATATCGTGTTTCCGGACCAGAAAGCGGCCATCATCGTCGCGGTGAACGGCGATTTCTCCAACGCCTTCACCAGCATTGCCGGGCAGATCACCAAGCTGGTGCTGCCGGTGAAAGCCCCGGCGGATGGCACGGCCACGGCGGAGGCACGGGCGATTTTCGACCAGCTGCGCGCCGGCACGCTCGACCGCGCGCTACTGACCGAGAATGCCAATTACTATTTCACCGATGTGGCGCTGGGCGATTATCGCCAGTCGCTGTCGGCGCTGGGCGAGCCGAAATCGTTCGAGCCGGTGCGCAACCCGCGCGCGCGCGGCGGGTTCATCAACCGCAACTACCGCGTGACCTATGCCGACCGGGTGCTGAACGTGATCACCTATCGCGAGCCGGGCGGTGCCCGCCGGTTCGAGCAGTTTCTGGTGATGCCCGCCGAATGACCGACTTTGCCCCCCTGCTCCAGCCCGATCGCGGCCAGCCGGCACGCGCGATCCATGTCGTCCACCCGGACAGTTTCGCCACCTGGCTGGCGGCGCAGCGGCCGGCGATCCGCGCGCTGATCGCCGCCCAGCGCATCACCGGCAAGGCGGGCAACCGCGCCATCCTGCCCGGCGAGGGGGAGGATTGGTCGGCGCTGCTCGTCTGCGACGAGGAGGAAAGTTCGCCCTGGCGCATCGCCAGCCAGGGCGAAGTGCTGCCCGAGGGGATTTACCGGCTGGCCAGCGGCGCGCTGGGCGCGGCGGGGCTGGGCTGGCTGCTCGCGCAGCACCGGTTCGAGCGCTATCGCGCGGGTGAGCCGCAGGGGCCGCGCGTGCTGCTGACCAGCGAGCCGGCGCGCATCGACGAAACGGTGCGGCTGGCCGAAGCGGTGGCGCTGGTGCGCGATCTGGTGAACACAGGCGCGAGCGACCTTGGCCCGGCCGAGCTGGAAGCCGCCGCCGAGGCACTGGCCGGGCGGCACGGCGCCACCATCACGGTGACGCGCGGCGACGCGCTGGCGCAGGGCTATCCGATGATCCACGCCGTCGGCCAGGCGGCAACGCGCGAGCGCGCACCCCGGCTGATCGAGCTGGAATGGGGCGATCCCGCGCACCCCCGGCTGGCGCTGATCGGCAAGGGCGTGTGCTTCGATTCGGGCGGGCTGGACCTGAAACCCTCGGCCGGCATGCGGCTGATGAAGAAGGACATGGGTGGCGCGGCGCATGCGCTGGCGCTCGCCGGGCTGGTGATGAGCACGGGGCTGAAGGTGCGGCTGCACCTGCTGATCCCGGCGGTGGAAAATGCGGTGTCGGGCGCTGCCTTCCGCCCCGGCGACGTGCTGAAAACGCGCCAGGGGCTGACGGTTGAAAACACCAATACCGATGCCGAAGGGCGGCTGATCCTGGGCGACGCGCTGACCCGGGCGGGCGAAGGCGCGCCCGCGCTGATGCTGGATTTCGCCACGCTGACCGGCGCCGCGCGGGTGGCGCTGGGGCCGGACCTGCCCGCGACCTTCAGCAATGACGAGGGACTGGCCGCCGATCTGCTGGCCGCCGGCACCGCGATGCACGACCCACTGTGGCGGCTGCCGCTCTGGCCGGGCTATGACGAGATGCTGAAGTCGGACATTGCCGACATCGTCAACGCCCCCGATGGCGGCATGGCGGGCGCGATTACCGCCGCGCTGTTCCTGAAACGCTTCGTGCCGGAGGGGACGGCCTGGGCGCATCTGGACACCTTTGCCTGGCGCAACACCGCCAAACCGGCGCGCCCCAAGGGCGGCGAAGCGCTGGGCCTGCGAGCCGCCTGGGCATTGCTGAAGGGCCGGTTCGGCTGAGTTTTCCTAGCGGCGCATACCGCGCACCGCTCAGCCCCCGGCGCCGGCCGCGATGATCGGCACGAACTTGGCTGCCGTCAGGCTCGCGCCGCCCACCAGCGCGCCGTCGACATTGGCAGTCGCCAGCAGCGCCGGCGCATTGTCGGCCGTCACCGACCCGCCATAGAGCAGCCGCACCCCCGCGCCCGCCGCGCCCAGCCGTTCGACCAGCGCCGCGCGCAACGCCGCGTGCATCTCGGCGACGTCACCCACTTCGGCGACGCGACCGGTGCCGATCGCCCAGACGGGCTCATAGGCGATCGACAGCCACTCACCCCCCGCCCCCGCCGGCAGCGAACCTGCAAGCTGGCCGGTGACGACCGCCACCGCGCGCCCGGCGTCGCGCTCGGCCAGCGTCTCGCCCACGCACAGAATCACCGTCAGCCCGTGGCGGCGCGCGGCCTCTGCCTTGGCCTTCACCTCGGCATCGCTCTCGCCCTGCGCGGCGCGACGCTCGCTATGGCCGACAATGGTGAAGCGTGCGCCCGCCTCGCGCGCCATCGCTGCCGAAACGCAGCCGGTATGGGCGCCCGCATCCGCGCCGTGCACATCCTGCGCGCCGATCGCCAGGGCCGGCACGCGCGCGGCGGCGGGCGCGATCAGCGTCGCCGGCACCGCGATGCCCACCTCGGGCGCGCCACCCTCGCCCGCTGCCACGGCAATCGCGTCAAGCTCGGCCAGCGCCGCCAGCGACCCGTTCATCTTCCAGTTTCCCGCGATCAGCTTGCGCTGCATGGCGCCCTCCCCCCAATGTGCGTTTGCCGCGCTCTAGCGCAGATGCCGTGCGGCGCAACCTTGATGCTTTTGCCAAGCCCCCCTAAAGCGCACGGTTCCAGTCACCATCAACGGTATCCAATCGCTTATGCTCAGCCTGTTCCGCCGCATCATCTATTCGCGCCTTGGCGTTATCGTGGCGCTGGCGGCGCTGATGGTGATCGCGGTCGCCTTTGTGCTGGGCGACGTGACCGGGGTGCAGAGCGCGGCGGGCACGGCGGACACCACCGTCGCCACCGTGGGCGGCAAGAGCATCAGCGCGGCCGAGTTCCGCCAGCGCTTCAAGAACGATCTCGACGGTTTCCGCCGCCAGCAGCCCGGCCTGACCGCGCAGCTTTACGCAGAGGCTGGCGGGTTCGACGGCACGCTGAGCCGCATGATCGCCGGGCTGGCCATGGAAGAGTTCGCGAAGCAGAACGGCATGGCGGTGCCCAAGTCGATGGTCGACCAGCAGATTGCCGCCATTCCCAATTTCCAGGGGTTGGACGGCAAGTTCGACCAGAAGACCTATGAAACGCTGCTGCGCCAGATCGGACAGACTGATCGCGGCCTGCGCGCCGACATCGCCCGCAGCGTGCTGAACGAGCAGCTGACCACGCCGATTCTGGCCGCCCGGCAATTCCCGCAGCAGCTGGCGCAGCCCTATGCCTCGCTGCTGCTGGAAAAGCGCAGCGGGACGATCGCGCTGATCCCGGCGCAGGCCGTGGCCAGCACCGCCGCGCCGACGGAAGCGGAAATCACCACTTTCTACAAGCGCAACCAGGGCCGCTATCGCCTGCCTGAACGGCGGGTGATCCGTTATGCGATTGTCGCGCCGCAGACGCTGGGCGCCGCCGCCACCACGCCGACCGAGGCGGAGATCGCCGCTGCCTATCGTGCACAGGCGGCCCGCTTTGCCGCCAGCGAAAAGCGCGACGTGCAGCAGGTGGTGGTGCCGGACCGGGCGAAGGCCGACGCGCTTGCCGCGCAGGTGAGGGCAGGCGCCGCGCTTGCTGTCGCGGCCAAGGCCATCGGGCTGGAAGCGGCGAGCATCCCCGGCATCGACCGGGGCAGCTATGCGGGGCGCACCAGCGCGGATCTGGCCGCCGCCGTGTTCGCCGCACCGCGTGGCGGCGTGGCCGGGCCGGTCAAATCGCCGCTGGGCTGGACGGTCGCGCGCGTCGACAAGATCGAGAAGGTCGCGGCCAAGACGCTCGATCAGGCGCGCGCCGAGCTGACCACCGAACTCACCACCCGCAAGACCGCCGAGGCGATGACCGCCGCGCAGGACAGGATCGGCGACGCGATCGACTCGAAGGCCACCTTCGACGAGCTGGTGCAGGGCCAGAAGCTGCAGGCCGCCACCACGCCCCCGGTAACGGCCGAGGGGCGCGATCCCGCCAATCCTGCGCTCAACCCCAACCCGCTGATCCAGCCGATCCTGAAGGCGGCGTTCGCCACCGATCCCGACGAAGGCGTTCAGATCGCCCCGATGGGCGAGCGCGACGGCACCTTCGCCATTGTCAGCGTCGCGCGCATCGTGCCGCCGGCCACGCCGCCGCTTGCCGAACTGCGCGAGGTGCTGGTGCGCGACTTCATCGTCGACCGTGCCCGCCAGGCCGCGCGCCAGGTTGCCGCCAAAGTGGTGAGCGCGGTGAACAGCGGCACCCCGCTCAGCGAGGCGCTGAAGGCAACCGGGCTGAAACTGCCCCCCACCGAAGCGGTGAACGCCAGCCGCGCCCAGCTGGAAGCGTCGCAGGGCCGCCCGGCCCCGGCGCTGGTGCTGCTGTTCAGCATGGCCAACAACACCGCCAAGCTGATCGAGGCACCGCAAAATGGCGGCTGGTTCGTGCTCCACCTGACCCGCATCGACCGTGGCGATGCCAGCGCGACGCCGGCCATCGTGGCGGCGCGCCGGGCGGAGCTGGGCGGTGTGATCGGGCCCGAACTGGCCGAACAGTTCGTCAAAGCCGTCCGCCGCCAGCTGAACGTGAAAGTGAACGAGGCCGAGGTCGCCCGGCTGCGCGCCGAGCTGGTCGGCGGCACCACTGCCCCCTGATGCAGGTGCAGGGACTGGCAGCGGCGCGCGCGGCGCTGGCGGCGGGGCGTCCCGCGCTGCTGTGGCAGGTGCGGCTGGCCGACACCGACACGCCGGTTGCCGCCGCACTGAAGCTGATCGAGCCGGGGCGCGGCGACTATCTGCTCGAATCGGTGGAAGGCGGCGCGGTGCGCGGCCGTTACTCGATGATCGGCCTTGCCCCCGATCTGGTGTTCCGCGCCGCCGGCGATACCGCGTCGATCAACGCGCACTGGCTGCACGACCCGAACGCCTTCACCGAGTGCGCGGCGCCCACGCTTGCGGCGCTGCGCGCACTGGTCGACAGTTGCCGGATGGACGTGCCCGCCGCGCTGCCCCGGGCACTCGCCTGTCTGGTCGGCTATTTCGGCTATGAAACGGTGGGGCTGGTCGAGCGGCTGCCGCGTGCCGCCGACCCGGGCCTTGGCCTGCCCGACATGATGTTCGTGCGGCCAACGGTGATCCTGGTGTTCGACCGGCTGAGCGACCAATTGTTCATCGTCGCGCCGGTCTGGCCGGGCGGCGCGGCGGAGGCGACGCTGAGCGCGGCTGCCGAACGGATCGAGGCGACGGCGGCACGGCTGGCCACCGCGCCGCTGCCCGCGCCCGCCCGCGCCGAGCCGCACCCGGTGGCGCTGGCCCCGGTGCTGGGCGACGGCGCCTATGCCCGCATGGTCGCCCGCGCCAAGGACAATATCGAGGCGGGCGACATTTTTCAGGTGGTGCTGGCGCAGCGCTTCACCGTGCCCTTCACGCTGCCCCCGTTCGAGCTTTACCGCGCGCTGCGGCGGATCAACCCCTCGCCCTTCCTCTATTTCCTCGATCTGCCGGGCTTTGCACTGGCCGGCTCCAGCCCCGAAATCCTGGTGCGGGTGCGCGATGGCGAGGTGACGATCCGCCCGATTGCCGGCACCCGCCCGCGCGGCCGCGATGCTGAGGAGGATGAGGCGAACCGCCAGAGCCTGCTCGCCGACGCCAAGGAACGCGCCGAGCATCTGATGCTGCTCGATCTTGGTCGCAACGATGCAGGCCGCGTGGCGGAGGCCGGGTCGGTCCGCGTGACCGACAGCTATGGCATCGAATTCTACAGCCATGTCATGCACATCGTCTCCAACGTCACCGCGCGGCTGGCCGCCGGGCATGACGCGATCGACGCGCTGTTCGCGGGCTTTCCCGCCGGCACCGTCTCCGGCGCGCCAAAGGTGCGCGCGTGCGAGATCATCGCCGAGCTGGAGCATGAAGCGCGCGGCGCCTATGCCGGCGGCGTCGGCTATTTCTCGCCCGATGGATCGATGGACTCGTGCATCGTGCTGCGCACCGCCGTGGTGAAGGACGGGGTCATGCACGTTCAGGCCGGCGCCGGCATCGTCGCCGACAGCGACCCCGCCTATGAACAGCGCGAATGCGAGGCAAAGGCCGGCGCCCTGCTCGCCGCCGCGCGCGAAGCGGTGACGCGGGCGGCAGGATCAGATTTCGGGCAATAGGCCGGTCTGGCGACGGTTATGGCACGCCCGGCTGCGTGCGGCCGGCGGCCCAGTTCTGCAGCAGGATGTTGGTGCAGCCGGTAAAGCCCGCCGTGCCATTGGGCGAACAGGTGAAGGGCAGCCCGCTTGCCCGGCGCGCCTCTGCATCCAGCGCCAGCGCGCGCGTGGCCCAGCTCTGGCTGGCTGGCCCCACCGGCCCGTCGCGCAGCCGCACCGGAATGCGATAGGGGCTTTCGGACGGCGCGCACACCACCACTTCATTGCCCTCGGGCTTGGGGCAGGTCTGGCCGGGGGTGAGGAGGATGCTGCGGATGCGCTGCGGCGGCTCGCCCTGCATCGTGCCATCGTCGAGCGTGATGACCTGTCCCGACTGGGCCAGCAGCGGCGCGGGCGCGGCCATGGCGAGCAGGGCAATCAACCATCGGGACATTCGCTTCACCCTCCATCGCCGGGGCGCCAGGTTCATCCGGCCCGGCTGAACCCAGCATGTATGGGCAATTGCAGCACATGCAAGGCGCAGGTTGCGCTGGCGCGCCGCATAGCTATGTCGGCGACACGATGATTTTGGTGATCGACAATTACGACAGCTTCACCTGGAACCTGGTCCATTATCTGATGGAGCTGGGGGCACAGGTGCAGGTGGTGCGCAACGACGCGCTGACCGCGGCCGAAGCGGTGGCGACCAACGCCCATGCCTTTCTCATCTCGCCGGGGCCGAAAACGCCCAACGAAGCGGGCATCTCGCTCGATCTGGTCGCCGCCTGTGCCGAGGCGGGCAAGCCGCTGCTGGGCGTGTGCCTGGGCCATCAGGCGATCGGCCAGCATTTTGGCGGGCGCGTGGTGCGTGGCGGGCTGATGCACGGCAAGACCAGCCCCGTGCGGCATGACGGCACCGGGCTGTTCACCGGTCTCCCCTCGCCCTTCACCGCGACGCGCTATCACTCGCTGATCGTGGAGGGCGCGCCCGACGAGCTGGTGGTGAACGCCACCGCCGATGATGGCTCGGTAATGGGTTTCCGCCACCGCACGCTGCCCATCCACGGCGTGCAGTTCCACCCCGAAAGCATCGCCACCGAGCATGGCCATGCAATGCTGGCCAATTTCATGGCGCTGGCCGGCATGTCGCCCCGGCCGCGCGGATGAGCGTGGCCACCACCCTGCCCGATCCCGCCCATCCGCTGAGCGCCGAGGCGGCGGCAGCGGCCTTTGCCGACATTCTCGACGCGCGGGTGAGCGAGGAGGCGATTGCCGATTTCCTGATCGCGCTCACCCGGCGTGGCGAGACGGCAACCGAAATTGCCGAGGCGGCCCGGGCACTGCGTGCGCGGCTGATCCCCATTGCCGCGCCCGCCGGCGCCATCGACGTGTGCGGCACCGGCGGTGACGGGCACCATACGCTCAACGTCTCGACCGCGGTGTCGCTGATCGTCGCGGCATGCGGCGTGCCGGTCGCCAAGCATGGCAACCGTGCCGCCTCGTCCAAGGCGGGGGCGGCCGACACGCTGGAGGCGCTGGGGCTGGACATGGCGCGCGCCGGGCGGCTGGCCGAGGCGAGCCTGCGCGACCTGGGCATCTGCTTTCTGTTCGCGGCGAACCATCACCCGGCGATGCGGCGCATCACCCCCATCCGCCAGCGGATCGGCAAGCGCACCATCTTCAACCTGATGGGGCCGCTCGCCAACCCCGCGCAGGTCGACCGCCAGCTGATCGGCATTGCCCGGCCCGATTATGCGCCCGTCTATGCGCAAGCGCTGGCGATGCTGGGCACCGGGGCCGCGCTCGTTGTCTCGGGCGAGGAGGGGCTGGACGAACTGTCGGGCGCCGGGCCGAGCGTGGTCGTCACCGTCGGCAGCGCGTCGCTTGCCGCCCGCGTGATGCCGGAGGATGCCGGCCTACCCCGCCACCCGATCGCCGCGATCCGGGGCGGCGACCCGGCCTATAATGCGGCAGCACTGCGCCGCCTGCTGCTGGGCGAGGCGGGTGCCTATCGCGATGCGGTGCTGCTGAACGCCGCCGCCGCGCTGGTGCTGGCGGGCCATGCCGCCGATCTGAGAAGCGGGGCCGAGGAGGCACGCGAAGTGCTCGACAACGGCCTTGCCCATGCCCTGCTCAATTGCTGGATAGCCTATTCGTGACCATTCTTGACCGCATATTGGAAACCAAGCGCGCCGATGTCGCCGCGCGCAAGGCCTGCACGCCGTGGAGCACGCTCGATGCGCTTGCCGCCGGGCAGACCGCGCCGCGCGGCTTTCGCGCCAGCCTGGACCGGCGCGCCGCGACCGGCCCGGCGCTGATCGCCGAGATCAAGAAGGCGAGTCCCTCAAAGGGCGTGATCCGCGAGCATTTCGATCCCCCCGCCCATGCCCGCGCCTATGAAGCGGGCGGTGCCACCTGCCTGTCGGTGCTGACCGACGAGCCGTGGTTTCAGGGCAGCGACGCCTATCTGGCTGCCGCGCGGGCGGTGTGTGCGCTGCCCGTGCTGCGCAAGGATTTCATGGTCGACCCCTGGCAGGCGGCCGAATCGCGCGCGCTGGGGGCGGATGCCATTCTGCTGATCATGGCCGCACTCGACGATGCAACGCTTGCCGAGATCGAAGCCGCCGCCATCGACCTGGGCATGGACGTGCTGGTCGAGGTGCACGACGCGCGCGAAATGGAGCGCGCGCTGAAGCTGAAATCGCGCCTGATCGGCGTCAACAACCGCGACCTGCGCGATTTCTCGGTCAGCTTCGAGCGGACCTATGAACTGGTGGCCAAGGCACCGCCGGACTGCACCTTCGTCGCCGAAAGCGGGCTTTCCAGCCGCGACGATCTCGACGCGATGCGCGCGCGCGGCGTCCACTGCTTCCTGGTCGGCGAGGCGTTGATGCGCGCCGATGATGTGGAAAGCGCGACCCGCGCGCTGCTTGGCGGCTCGACGGCGGCCGGCGACGCGGGCTAGACTGGCGCCATGCCCCGGCTGACCCATCTGGACGACAGCGGCGCCGCGCAGATGGTGGATGTCGGCGCGAAGCCCGCCACCGCGCGCACCGCAACCGCGCAAGGCCGCATTGCCATGTCGGCCGACGCCATCGCCGCGATCCGCGCCGGCACGCTCAAAAAAGGCGACGCCTTGGCGGTGGCGCGGCTGGCCGGCATCATGGCCGCCAAGCGGACGAGCGACCTGATCCCGCTCTGCCATCCGCTGCCGCTCACCCATGTCTCGGTCGATCTGGCGATGGATGAGGAGGGCGTCACCGCCACCGCGCACTGCGCCTGCACCGGGCCGACGGGCGTGGAGATGGAAGCGCTGACCGCCGTCTCGATCGCGCTGCTGACGCTTTACGACATGGCCAAGGCGATCGACCGGGCGATGGTGATCGGCCCCGTCCGCCTGATCGCCAAGGCCGGCGGCCGCTCCGGCGACTATTCCGCCTGAAGGTTAGGTCGACAGGTAACCATACCAGAGCACCAGCAGCACCAGTCGCGGTGCGAACGCCGATCGGCTGATTGTGGCGAGCGCCATCGCCACCAGCGATGCCCCCGCGCCGACCGCAAGCGCCAACAGCATCGGCTCGACCGACAGCCGGATCGCCGCGGCGGGCAGCGCGAGCAGCAGCGCCCAACCAGATCCTGCCATGACGAACGCCAGCCGCCGGAGCATCGGCGACAGGAACGTGGTCTGTGTGAGCGCCAACAGCCCGCGCGCCTCGCTCCGCCCCGCATGCGCGACCAGCCCGAAGATCAGCAGCAACAGCGCGGCCGGGCTGCCAATGTGCCGATAATCGCCAAACAACCCGGCAACTGCGGCAGCAGCGGCTGCCAGCAGGAATAGTCGCCCGGAACCGATCAGCCGAAATTCACCAAGCACCAGCCCGGCAAGCGGCAGTGCGATGCCATGCGCTGGCGGCGCCTCCGCTACGACCGCAGGCGGCGGACCTGCCGCCAGCCACCGGTCGACTGCCGTGGCCACCCGGCCTCTGCGACGCGCAACATGCGGCTGGTACAGCAACCCGGCCAACGCCGCGATCAGCACTGCGATTCCCGCCCAGGCAAAGCGCGACGCAATATAGCCCTCGGCATACAGCCCTTCGAACACGTCGAGCCGTACCCGCCCCGGTTTCAGGGCATTGGTCGAACCGATCGAGAAATCGGGGCCGCTCGAGGGCGCCGTCCCCACCATCGGCCGCACAAAACCGGGAAAGTCATACATGTTGACAGAAAAGCTGGTCGGCAGATCGCTCACGGCAGCGGGCATCGCAATGCTGACCAGCCACAGGATGAAGAACGCCACATCGCCCCAGGCGCCGCGCGTCAATCGCACGGCATCAAACAGGATGCGGATCGCCGCCACGCCGATCAGCGACGGTGCTGCGATCAGCCACAATGTCCAGCTGATCACCACCACGTCGAACGGCCCCGACACGATCAGCCACCCGAGAAAACACCCCGCGAGCGTGAGTGTGGCGAGCATGCCGAGCATCACGCTCGCGTCTGCCGCCCAGCGCCCGAGCGCGATTGCCATGCGCGATGCGGCGCTGACTTCCTCGATCTGCCAAGGCTGGCGTCGCATCACATTAGACCGAAGATAGAGATAGGCGACCGGCAGCAGCAGCGTCGACACAACGATGCCGAGCGAGACGCCCAACATGCCCGATGTCATGATCGGTAAATGATCGCGAATCGCGACCTGCACGCCCGTTCCATCGTCGCGCGCAACCATGAAGCGCGCGCCAACCGGCCCCGCCAGCAGCACCAGCCACAGCCCCCAGCTCCGCGAATAACGGCGCAGGCTGGTGATCAGCGATGATCGCGCGATAGCCAGCCTGTTCATGCGTCGCTGACGCGCCCGTCGGCGACGTACAGCATCGCCTGCGCGTGGGGCGCGAGCTTGTCGGCAATGTGGGTGGTCATCACCACCGCTGCGGTACGGGCGTACTCCAGCATCAATTGGCCAAGCCGATGCGCGGTATCACCGTCGAGCTCGGCTGTCGGCTCGTCGAGCGCAAGCAGCTTCGGCGTTCCCAGCAGGGCCTGCGCAAAGATCAGGCGGCGGCGCATGCCCCCGGAATAGGTAGAGATCCGGCGGTTGATGTCAGGATAGAGCCCGATCGCGTCGGTGATCGTCGCGAATTGCCGGTCGGCAGCGGCAAGGTCCAGTCCTTTCAGGGCCGCGATGTGCATCGCGAATTCGCGCGCCGTCAGGTCATCGGGCAAGTCGACGGCTTGCGGCGCATAGCCGAGCACGCGTCGCAGCGCGCCCCGCGCCCGCGGCAAGTCTTCCCCCTGCCAGCTCATGCGCCCGCTGCTCGGCTTTTCGGCGGTCGCGATCAGCCGCAACAGGGTCGACTTGCCCGCGCCGCTTGGCCCCATCAGCAGCGTGAGGCCAGCGGACAAGCCGATCGTCACGCCACTCAGCACGTGCTTGCGGCCATAGGATTTGGCGATGTCGTCAAGTTGGAGAAGCGTCATGAAGGTACCTTACGTGTGTAATGCAGTTGAGGCAAAGCCGTTGCGCGGTCGGCACGGCTTTCCAGCGCTTCGCAACGATCCCGGGATGTGCCATTGGCAGATGCATGTCGTTGCTTTCCGTCATCGACGCGCAGGCGCGGCTGTTTGCGCTGGCGCCGCGCGTGCCGGCGATCACGCTGCCGCTCGGCCAGGCCGCCGGGCATTGGCTGGCCGCCCCCCTGATCGCCCGGCGCAACCAGCCGGCGGCGGACCTGTCGGCGATGGACGGTTATGCGCTGCGCTTCGCCGATCTGCCCGGGCCGCTGCGCGTGATTGGCGAAAGCGCGGCGGGGCGGGCCTTTGATGGCGCCGTGGCTGCGGGCGAAGCAGTGCGCATCTTCACCGGCGCCGCGCTTCCCGCCGGCGCCGACACCGTGATGGTGCAGGAAGAGGCCGCGCGCGAGGGCGATCTTGTCCGCCAGAGCGGTGACGGGCCGGGCCGCATCGGCCGGCATGTGCGCCCGCGCGGCATGGATTTTGCGGCGGGCGCCATGCTGCTGCCCGCCGGCGCGCGGCTCTCCCCCGCCGCCATCGCGCTTGCCGCCGCGGCCGGGCATGGCGCGCTGCCGGTCAACCGGCGCCTGCGCATCGCCATTGCAGCGACTGGCGACGAGCTGGTGCCGCCCGGCGCCGAGACGGGCACCGACCGCCTGCCCGAGGCGAACGGGGTGATGCTGGCCGCGCTTCTGCGCGACCTGCCAGTGGTGGTCGAGGATCTGGGCATCCTGCCCGACCGGCTGGCGGAGCAGACCGCCGCCTTTGCCGGCGTCAGCGCCGACATTCTCGTCACCAGCGGCGGCGCGTCAGTGGGGGAGCATGATCTGGTCCGCCCCGCGCTCACTGCGGCTGGCGCGACGATCGATTTCTGGCGGATCGCGCTGCGCCCGGGCAAGCCGCTGATGGCCGGCCGGCGTGGCGAGACGATGGTGCTGGGGCTGCCGGGCAATCCGGTGTCGGCCTTCGTCACCGCCACGCTGTTCCTGCGCCCGCTGATCGCGGCGATGGCGGGCGCGGCCGATCCGCTACCCGTGTGCCTGTCGGCAAGGCTGGGCGCGGCACTCCCCGCCAATGACGGGCGCGAGGATTATCTGCGCGCGACGCTGACAGGTGGCATCGCCACCCCCGCCCCGGTGCAGGACAGCGCGATGCTGGCCACGCTGGCCGCCGCGCAGTGCCTGATCGTGCGCGCGCGCCACGCCCCGGCCGCGGCAGCGGGCGAGGCCGTGCAAATCCTTTCCATCGCTTGACTTCGCGCATTTCGTTGCCTAATCGTTCAATGTCTGTTCCAGACGGGAATGGGAGGAACGCCGATGCTGACGCGCAAGCAGCACGAACTGATCTGCTTCATTGAAGACCGGCTGCGGGAAACCGGGGTCTCGCCCTCGTTCGAGGAAATGAAGGAAGCGCTGGACCTGAAGTCAAAGTCCGGCGTGCACCGGTTGATCAGCGCGCTGGAGGAGCGGCAGTTCATCCGCCGCCTACCCAACCGCGCGCGCGCGCTGGAGGTGCTGCGCATGCCCGAACGCGGCGCGCCCAAAAAGACGCCCGCCAATGTGCGCCCGGCACCGCAACCGGCCAATGACGTAGTCGAAATCCCGCTGCACGGGCGGATCGCCGCCGGCGTGCCGATCGAGGCGTTCGAGGATTCGGCGATGCTGGCGGTGCCGGCTGCGCTGCTCGGCGGCGGCGACCATTATGCGCTGGAGGTCGCCGGCGACTCGATGGTCGATGCCGGCATTCTGGACGGCGACTATGCGCTGATCCGCCGCACCGATGTGGCGCGTGATGGCGAGATTGTCGTGGCGCTGATCGACGATAGCGAGGCGACGCTCAAATATTTCCGGCGCGAGGGCGCAATGGTGCGGCTGGACCCGGCCAACCGCGCTCATGATCCACAGCGTTACCACCCCAGCCAGGTGCGCATACAGGGCAAGCTGGCCGGGCTGCTCCGCCGCTATCACTGATCGCGCGGGCGCCCCGGCAGCAAAGGCGGGCGGCGCCAGGGATGCGCGTCGCCCGGCCGGTT
Organism: Sphingomonas sp.; assembly: GCF_019746015.1. Taxonomy (GTDB): domain Bacteria; phylum Pseudomonadota; class Alphaproteobacteria; order Sphingomonadales; family Sphingomonadaceae; genus Sphingomonas. The sequence continues at coordinate 29,584 of NZ_JAIESM010000032.1, forward strand.
GACCGCCGTCACCCGGCCGGACGCGAGCGTGATCGCCACGCCGCCGGTAGCGCTTAAAGCGGCCCGGTCGAGCTTCAGCCAGCGCGGGGTGCAGCGGCGCGGCAGGCGGCGCTCGCTGATCGCGATGTCGGCGGCCGCGCACGCCGCCAGCAACGGGGTTATCGGCACCCGGTCCAGGCTGCGGGTGGCAAGAATCCGCCAGCGCCGCCCGCCCGCCACCCGCTCGATCAGGCACAGGTCGCGGCTGCACCGGGCATCGTCCGCGCCGTCGATCAGCCAGGGCGCGCCATCGACCCCGCCATTTTCAGCGAGCACCGACTGGACATAATCGCCCGCGCGCTCGCGCAGCATCGCCAGCCGGCCATCGGCCAGCCGCACCGCGACATGGCGCCCGTCGCCGGTCACCAGCAGGTCGGGCGCCGGCGTCAGCACCGCCCAGAGCGCGCCCGCCATGATCGGCGCCGCGCCCAGCAACCGCCAGCGCGTGCGCCACAGCACCAGCCACAGCCCACCCAGCACGATCAGCGCAAACGCCCCGGTCGGCATCGCCGGCAGCAGCGCGACGGCCCCCGGCACGGCGGCGGTCGTCCGCGCGATCCACAGCAATGCCTCCAGCGCCACCCAGGCCAGCGCCCAGAACGGCGCGCCCAGCCCCGGCAGATCAGCCAGCAGCGCCAGCGCCTCAACCGGCATGATGACGAAGGTGGTGAGCGGAATGGCGACGATATTGGCCAGCGCGCCGTAAATCCCGGCCTTGTGGAAATGATAGAGCGCGATCGGCGCAAGCGCTGCCTCCACCACCAGCCCGGTGATCAGCAGCGCCGCCAGCCGCCGCGCCGCCCAGCGGCCCCACCCCTCCTCGCGCGGGGCGAGCAGCGCGCGAAACGGTGCTGCCTCCCCCAGCGCGACGATGGTGGCAACGGCAGCGAAGGACAGCTGGAAGCTGGGGCCGGCCAGCGCCTCCGGCCAAAGCAGCAGCACGGCAATCGCGCCCGCCGCCACCAGCCGCAGCGTCATCGCCGCGCGGCCCGCCGCCAGCGCGACCAGCACCAGCAGCGCGGCGACACAGCTTCTGACCGTCGGCACCTCTGCCCCGGTCAGCACCGTATAGCCGATCGCCGCCAGCGCCGCCGCGCCCGCCGCAACCAGCGGCAACCGCACCCGCGTCGCCAGCCAGGGCGACAGCGCCAGCAGCCGCAGCACCGCCAGCATCACCGCGCCGACCACGGCGGTGATGTGCAGTCCGCTGACCGACAGCAGATGCGCCAGGCCGGAACGGCGCATCGCCTCGGCATCATCGGCGGTGATCGCGCCCTGATCGCCGGTCGCCAGCGCCGCTGCTATCCCCCCGGCGCTGCCCTCCAGCCGCGCCTGGATATGCGCCGACAGCGCCCGGCGCAGCTCGCCGCCCGCCGGCCCCGCCCGCAGCAGCTCGATCGGGCCAAAGCCCCGCCCCGTCGCGCCAATGCCGGCGAACCAGGCAATGCGCGCATAGTCATAAGCACCAGGCAGCGCCGGCCCCGGCGGCGGCAGCAACCGCGCGCCCAGCCGCAGCACCGCCCCCGCGCGCAGGTCCGCCGGCGCATCGGCAATGTCCAGATTCACCCGCACCCGCGCCGGCAGCGCGATGGCGGCACCGCCCGGCACTTCCGCCGCCTGTGGCAACAGGGTCAGCCGCACCAGCCCGCGCGGCGGCAGGGGCTCCACCCGCTCGACCTGCGCCGTCATCGTCACCACCACCGGCCGCGCCAGCACGGGTGCCGCCACCGCCCCCGCGCGCAGCCAGATCAGCGCCAGCCCCAGCGCCGCCAGCCCAGCGCCCAGCGCGACCGCGCGCGCGCCGCGCCCCCCGCGAAACCCGGCAATCGCGGCCGAGGCGAGCGCCAGCAGGCCCAGCAGCGCCAGCGCCCAGTCGCGCGGCCCGGGCAGCACGAACCACAGCGCAATGCCCCCGCCCAGCGCCACCGGCACCCACAGGAACAGCTGGTCGGCCTCCCCCTCCAGCCAGTGTTCAAGCCCGGCGGCGGCGGCGCGACTCCACCCCCCCGCCGCGATTTGAAGCGGCGCGATCTGCGTGCTAGAGGCCGTGCCGCCGATCCTGGCCATGACCTTCAAATTACTGGGAGCAGCAGCGCTTGGGCGCAACTTCTGATTTCGGCGCGGGCAGCATCGTCACGCGCTTTGCGCCGTCGCCGACCGGCTTCCTGCACATTGGCGGCGCCCGCACCGCACTGTTCAACTGGCTGTTCGCGCGCCGGCATGGCGGCAAGTTCCTGCTGCGGATCGAAGATACCGACCGCGCCCGCTCCACCGATGCCGCGATTGCCGCGATTCTCGACGGTATGCGCTGGCTCGGCCTCGATTGGGATGGCGACGAGGTCTATCAGTTCAGCCGCGCCGCCCGCCATGCCGAGGTCGCGCGCAGCCTGCTGGCCAGCGGCCATGCCTATCGCTGCTACGCAAAGGCCGAGGAGCTGGAGCAGCTGCGCGAGCAGCAGCGCGCCGCCAAGCTGCCGCTGCGCTATGACGGGCGCTGGCGCGAGCGCACCGACTGGCCCAACGACACGCCCTATGTCATCCGCTTCAAGGCGCCGCACGGCGGGCAGCTGACCATCGAAGACCGGGTGCAGGGCGCGGTGACCGTCGCCAATGACGAGCTGGACGACATGGTCCTGCTGCGGTCGGACGGCACCCCCACCTATATGCTCGCGGTGGTGGTGGACGATCACGACATGGGGGTGACGCATGTCATCCGCGGTGATGATCACCTGAACAACGCCTTCCGCCAGCTGGCGATGATCAAGGCGCTGGGCTGGTCCGAGCCGGTCTATGCTCATGTCCCCCTCATCCATGGGTCGGACGGCGCCAAGCTCTCCAAGCGCCACGGCGCGCTGGGGGTTGAGGCGTACCGCGACGACATGGGCATCCTGCCCGAGGCGCTGGCCAATTACCTGCTGCGGCTGGGCTGGGGCCATGGCGATGACGAGATCATCAGCCGCGATCAGGCGACTGAGTGGTTCGACATTGCCGATGTCGGCCGCGGCCCCTCGCGGTTTGACCTGAAAAAGCTCGAAAATCTGAACGGGCATTATATCCGCGCGGCCGATGATGCGCGGCTGGCCGATCTGGTCGCGGCGCGGCGCGGCATTGCCCCGGGCAGCGCGGCGCATGCCCTGCTCGTCCGCGCGATGCCGGCGCTGAAGCCGCGCGCGGCCAATCTGCTGGAGCTGGCCGAGGGTGCCGGCTTCCTGTTCGCCGCGCGCCCGCTGTCGCTCGATGCCGCCGCCAGCGACCTGCTGACGGCCGATGCACGCGGCTTACTCACGCATGTGCATGCCGCGCTTGACGCAGTGCCGCAGTGGGATACGGAAAATCTGGAACCAGCGGTGCGCAATGTTGCCGAATCCCAAGGTTTGAAGCTAGGGATGGTGGCGCAACCGCTGCGGGCGGCCCTGACGGGTCGCAAGACATCGCCCGGGATTTTCGAAGTGCTCGATCTGCTCGGGCGCGACGAAAGCCTCGCCCGCATCGCCGACCAGATGGCCGTTCCGGCCGCATGAACAAGAAGGAACTGATCGCATGACCGATACCGCCAAGCTGACCGCCAACGGCGCCGATCATGATTTCAAGGTGCTGCCGGGTTCCGTCGGGCCGGAAGTGATCGACATCCGCAAGCTTTATGCCCAGACGGGCATGTTCACCTTCGACCCCGGCTTCACCAGCACCGCCGCGTGCGAATCCGCCATCACCTATATCGATGGCGACGAAGGCGTGCTGCTCCACCGTGGCTATCCCATCGGCCAGCTCGCCGAACATTCCAGCTTCATCGAGGTCTGCTACCTGCTGCTGAACGGCGAGCTGCCCAACCAGGCGGAAATGGACGAGTTTTCGTACACCATCACCCGCCACACCATGCTGCATGAGCAGCTGGCGACCTTCTATCGCGGCTTCCGGCGCGATGCGCACCCGATGGCGGTGATGTGCGGCGTGGTGGGTGCGCTGAGCGCCTTCTACCATGATTCGACCGACATCACCGATCCGCGCCAGCGGATGATCGCCAGCCACCGGCTGATCGCCAAGATGCCGACGATCGCAGCGATGGCGTATAAATATTCGGTGGGGCAGCCCTTCCTCTATCCCAAGAATTCGCTCAGCTACACCGGCAATTTCCTGCGCATGACCTTTGGCGTGCCGGCCGAGGATTATGAGGTGAACCCGGTCGCCGAGCGCGCGCTGGACCGCATCTTCATTCTCCATGCCGATCACGAGCAGAACGCGTCGACCTCCACGGTGCGGCTGGCGGGGTCGTCGGGCGCCAATCCCTTTGCGTGCATCGCGGCGGGCATTGCCTGTCTGTGGGGCCCGGCGCATGGCGGCGCCAACGAGGCCGCGCTCAACATGCTGCGCGAGATCGGCACGCCCGACAAGATTCCGCACTATATCGCCCGCGCCAAGGACAAGAACGATCCGTTCCGCCTGATGGGCTTTGGCCACCGCGTGTACAAGAATTACGATCCGCGCGCGACCGTGATGCAGCAAACGGTGCGCGAAGTGTTCAAGGCGATGAACGTCACCGACCCGATCTTCGAAGTGGCACTGCAGCTGGAAGAAATGGCGCTGAAGGACGATTACTTCATCGAAAAGAAGCTGTTCCCCAATGTGGACTTCTATTCGGGCGTCATCCTGTCGGCAATCGGCTTCCCGACGACGATGTTCACCGCGCTGTTCGCGCTCGCGCGCACGGTCGGCTGGGTTGCGCAGTGGAATGAAATGATCGCCGACCCCGAACAGAAAATCGGCCGCCCGCGCCAGCTCTACACCGGCCCGACCCAGCGCGATTATGTGCCGCTCGGCCAGCGCGGATGAATGACGGACAGGGGCAGCGCGTCCGCATCGGCCTGACTGTCATCGGCGCGCTGGGCACGGCCATGGGGTTGCTGTGGGTCGCTCAGGGGTTGGGCTGGGTCCATTGGCCGCCCGAAAGCTTCATGCTCGACCAGCGCCCCTGGGCGGTGCGCGGCGCGGCGCTCGCGCTGGCGGGGATCGGCGCGATCATCTGGGCGCGGCGTTAGCGGCCAGCCAATCCGTTGCCCCGGCCTTGAGCCGGGGCCGGGCTACCCGGTGCAACCGCTGAGAAAGAAGCCAAGCGCCGGCTCGGGGGCCGGGGTGACGTGAAGCTGTTGGCATCGCGTCCTCCAACCGGGTTCAGGACGTCAAAGAACCGCCCCCTACCGCGCCGGCAGCGAGACGATGAAGCGCGCGCCCTGCCCCGGTGCGCTGTCCACCATGATGTCGCCGCCCATCGCGCGGGCTAGGCGCCGGGCGATGTAGAGCCCCAGGCCCGATCCGCCGGGCTCGCTGGCGTCGACACGCTCGAACTTGCCGAAGATGCGGTCCTGATCCTCCAGCGCGATGCCCTTGCCCTGATCGGCGACGATGGCGATGGCGCGGTCGCCGTCGCGGTCGCAGCGCACCCACACGGTCGCGTCGGCGGGCGAATAGCGCACCGCATTGCCGATGAGGTTGACCATGATCTGCAACACGCGGCGAAACTCGCCGGTGGCGGGCAGGCTTTCGTCATGACCGGGCTTGTCGATGCGCACGCGCGCGGCGGCGGCGCGCACCTGCAGCAGCCCGGCGGCGCGGCGGCCGATATCGGCAAGGTCGATGGGCTCGGCGGCCGGCTTGTAATCGGGCCGTTCGATCGCCTGCAGGTCGACCAGATCGTCAACCAGCCCCAGCAAATGGCGGCCGGCGGCGGCAATATCGGCCGCGTAATCGGCATAATCCTGGCGCAGCGGCCCCTCGGCCTGCGCGTTGATGCTGTCGGCATGGGCGATGATCCGCCCCAGCGGCGCACGCAGCGCCGCGTCGAGCCGGGTGGTGAAGGCGTCGCTCGCCTCGGCCGGCATCGCGGCGGGCGCGGGCATGTCGATCGCCACCCCGTCCAGCCCGGCAAAGCCGCCCGTCGCATCGGCCAGCGGCACCGCCGACAGCAGCACCTGCGCGCCATTCGCGCGCAGCACCGCGCGCTGGCCGCTGAACCGCTCGCGCAGCGCCAGCGCGCCCAGCATGGGCAGCTTGCCATCCTCGCCTTCGCGCACGCGGAACAGCGCCGTCACCGGCTTGCCGAGCAGCGCGGCGGGATCAAAGCCATGGCGGCGCCCCGCCTCCAGCGCGACATGGGTGAGCCGCAGCGCCCCGTCGGCGGACCAGGCCCAGCCACCCTCGCCCGCCACGAAATCGCGCGCGCGCGGCGCATCGACCGGCGTCACCCACGCACCGCGATGGCGCCAGCCGGTGATCGCCAGCCGCACGCCGCCGTCGCTCTCGGGCGTCGCGCGCACCCACAATTCCAGATCCTCGCCCCCGTCGGCGACCACCACCGCGCGCGACACCAATGTGCGCAGCCGCTGGGCCAGCCGGGCCAAGGTCGCCAGTTGCGGCACGGCGATCGGCCGGCCGATCTCGCCACCGGCGCCTGCGTTCAGCATCGCCAGCCGCTCGTCGGCGCTGGTCAGCCGGCCGGCGGCATCGATGCTGGCGTGCACCACCGGGAGCGCGGGGTCGATCAGGTTCATGCCCCCGCCTCCAGCCGGGCGCGGGCCGCGCGCAGATCGGGGTGGAGATAAAGCGGCGCAAGGGCTCCACGTGCCGCTGTTGGAGAGACTGCCATGATGCAATCCAAAGTATCTGCGAAATACTCTACATCGCGGCGCGGATCGGCATCGCACAACGCCAGCCCGATCGCGGCAATGGTCGGCCGGTCCAGCCCGGCGGCGCGCAGCATCAGCCAGAATCGCTCGGGCGCCGGATCGAGCAGCGCGTCGCGCACATCCTCCTCCGCCAGCCCCAGCCGCTGGGCAAGCAGCGCAACGAACATCGGCACCCGCCGGTCACCCAGCGCACCGATCAGCAGCGGCGGCAGTTCGGCATCACCGGGGCGCAACGTGGCGGCAAGCCGCTGCGCCACGGCTTCTGCCCGGTCGCCCTCGTCATGCGCGGCGAGTGCCTGTGCCGCGCCCTCGGTAAGCGCGGTGTCGAACGCGGCCTGTTCTTCGGTCGTCGCCGGCATGAGAGCACGGTGGAGCACGGCAGCCGCGCCCCAGACCAGCCGGTGATGCAGCTCGGCGCTCACATCGCCGCGCGAGGCCGCCCCGTCCAGCGCATCGCGCCGGCGGGCATCGGCGACCAGCATCGATGCGGCGGCTGCGGCGACCATGCCGTCCTTGTCCTCCGCCAGCCGGACGAGCAGGCTTGGCCGGTCCTCCTCATCGGGGGCGGCCAGCGGCAGCGCGTCGGCCAGCAGCGCCTGCCCCGCCCGGCCCAGCAATTCGCGCGCGACAAAGGCCTCGGCAAACAGCCCGGCGGCCGCCAGCGCGGGATAGGCAATGCGCTCCTCTCCCGCCAGCACCAACGCAAGCTCAGGCAGGCCCGCCGCCACCAGCCGGCGCCCGGCGGCCTGGCGCACATCGCCCTCGACCAGCGCGCACAGCCGCTCTGCCATGCGCTGCACGGTCAGCCGGGTGCGCTCGTTCAGGCGGAATTCGTCAGGCAAGCCAAGGTCATCGATCGCGGCCCGCAGGCGGCGATCGGCGCGCACGTCATCCCCTGCCCCGCGCGCGAGCAAGTGGCTGGCGCCGGGCATGGCGCCATCGTTCATGTCGTCTCCGACGATCGACATGGATCAGGACCTAGAGAAACAACCTTAAATTCAGGCTAAGCCTTTTTGCGCAGCCGCTCAATGCCGGCACCCAGCGCCAGCGCCGCATAGCCCGCCGCCGCCAGCAGCCCGGCCAGCGCCTGCCCTGCCGCAACAAAGGGCAGCAGCAGCAGGGCATAGGCGGGCGCACTGGGGAACCAGCGTGGCGGATCGGGCGCGGCGCGACTGGCGAAACTGGCGAACAGGGCCAGCGCCGCCGCCGCGATCGGGCCGCTCAGCGCTCCCTCGTCCACCCAGGCGCGCGCCCCGATCAGCAGCACGGCCGCCAGCACCCCCGCCTCGCCCAGCCCGCGCTGAAGCTGGGCCAGCCGCTCCTCATCGCGCATCGACGCGAGCGCTCCCCCCGCCGCCAGTGCGACCTGCGCCAGAAACAGCAGCGGCAGGCCCGCCACCGCCATGCCGAAACCCGTGAGCAACAGCGCCAGCGCAATCAGCGCCATCGCCACCAGCACTGGCGCCGCGGTCCCGATCTGGCGCCGCAGCAGCGCGGGCAGCACTGCCCGGGCGAGCGGCGCGACGAGATAGCGATCCGCCCATGGCCGGCGGCGCGACACCAATGTGGCCAGCGTCGCCTCGCTCAGCGCCTGCAGCCGCGCCTGGCTGTGTTCCACACCGTGCCCGGCACGCGCAGGGCCGGCGGGCAGCAGCAGATGCGCCGCCCCGGCCTGCGCCGCCACGCGCAGCAGCGAAGACTGCACGTCATAATCGCGCGGCAGCCGCGCAACATCGGCCACCCGCCCCGCGCCCAGCCGGGCAATGCCGGCCCAGATCGCAGCGTGCCCCACCCGTTCCAGCCCCAGCAGCGCGTCCTGCTCGGCGGTCACCATCAGCGTATCGCCGCTTACCGCCGCCATTGCCTCCAGCAGGCTTTCGGTCGTCACCAGCCCGCCGGCCAGCACCATCACCTCGGCCAGCGGGTGGAGCTTCTCGGTCGCTTCGGCAGCGCTGCGCACGGCATCCACCGCCACGCCGCGGCGGCCGATCCGGTTGATCGCGCCGATCAGTTCCGGGGTAAGCCGCGCCACCACGATCAGCAGATGCGCCGCACCCGCCGCGATTAGCAGCCGCGCCTGATATTCGATTAGCGTCGTGCCGCCAAAGGGCAGCGTGGCGACCAGCGCATCGGGCGCGTCGTCTGCATCTTCATTGGCGAAAAGAAGGCCGGCCAGCATGGGCCGAGCGGCTTAGGCCAGCAAGGCGCGGATGGCAAAGGGGTTTAAGCGTCGCCCGTTTCAAAACCGGGCAAGCGCGGCATCGATGCGGCGCAGCGCGCGCGTGTCATGCGGCTTGCCGGCCGCGTCGCCGGCCAGCACCATCAGCCGTTCGGCGCCAAAGCTGGCCGCCAACCCTTTCAGGCGCAGCGCCGCCTGGCGCCAGGCGGCTGCGTCCGCCGCGCCATCCAGCGCGTCACGGCAACGCGCGGCACTGTCCAGAAACGCACCCCGCAGCTCGGCGATCAGCGCGGAATCCTCGCCTACCGCCGCCGCCAGTGCGGCTTCAATCGCTCCGGGATCATAGGCCATAAGGGTATCGTAGAACCACAGGGGTTAAGCGAAGGTTGCCAATATTCCGCTCACGGCGCATTCATGGTAAATGAGCGCGATGAACGGGGGTTCACCAATGGCCGATATCCATGCGATCGGCACGGAACAGGCAGGGCCGGGCGATGACGGCCTGCTGCTGGACAACGTGCTTGCCGAACTGGCCGATGATGCGGGTGCGCCCATCATCGCGGCGGCGGAACCGGTGGTCGCTGAGGAACTGGTGGAGGAACCCGCTCCGCCTGCCCGCTTCGCCTGGGTCGTGCCGGTGCTGGCGCTGGCCGCCGCCGCTGGCTGGCTGGGCGGCATGGGCTGGCTGATCGCGCCCAGCGTGCGGGGCGGCATGACGCCGGTTGAGCTGGTGCAGCTGGTGGCGGCGCTGTGCGTGCCGCTGGCGCTGATCGGCGTCGTCTGGCTGCTCACGATGCGCCGGTCGACGGCGGAAGCGCGGCGTTTCGCGACCACGGCACAGGCGATGCGGGCAGAGGCCGCCGCGCTGGAAGCAATGCTGGCCCGGGTTTCGGCCCGGGTGGAGGACAACCGCCAGGCGCTCTCCGCGCAGGCGCAGGCCATGGCCCAGATGGGCGAGCGCGCCGCCGATCAGCTGGCCGCCACTACCAGCCTGATGAGCGCGCAGGTCGCGCGCGCCGATGCGCAGGCGCGCACCCTTTCCGAAGCAGTGGGCAATGCGGAAAACGCGCTCAACGTGCTGCTGACCTCGCTGCCGCGCGCGCATGCCGAGACCGGCGCGATGGCGACGACGCTGGAACAGCTGGGTCTTTCCGCCGGCGAGCGGGCCGCAGCACTCGACGCGAGCATCGCCGGGCTGACCGAACGCGGGCGCGAGGCTGACCAGATCGTCGGCGCCGCCGCTCAGAAACTCGCCGCGCACATCGCCCGGATGGAAGCAACCAGCGACGCCGCCGGCGCCCGGCTGGAAGCGGTGACCGGTGAAATGTCCGACGCCGTCGACGCGCTGCTCGGTCGCACCGCCGGCGCGGTTGATGAGGCGCGCAAGGGCATCACCGCGCAGGGCGAGGCGATGCTGGCGATGCTCAACGCCAATCAGGCCGCGCTCGACAGTGCCGGCCGCGACACCATCGAGGCGCTGGGCGAGCGGATCGCGGCGGTGGAGGAAGTCATCACCCGCATCTCCGCCCGGCTGGAAAGCCAGCGCGCGGCGGGCGATGCGCTGGTCCGCGACCTCGACCATCAGTTCCAGGTGGTCGAGGCACGGGTGGAGGCATTCCATTCGGGCGGCATCGAGCGCAACAAGATGCTCGCCGCGTCGATCAGCGCGCTGGACGGTTCGGCTCAGGCGATGACCGAGACGCTGAAGATCGGCGACGGGCTGGCGCGCGGGGTGATCAACACCACCGAGGACCTGCTCACCTCGCTCGATTCGGCTGCGCGCGAAATCGACGAAACATTGCCGGAGGCGCTGGCACGGCTCGACGCGCGCATCAACGCCAGCCGCGCGGTGGTGACGGCGGCCAAGCCCGAGCTGCTCTCGCTGGTGACGGCGGCGGAAAGCACGCACGACGCGATCGAGGCAATCGCGCAGGTCATCCAGAACCAGCGCAACACGCTCGACCAGCTGTCGCGCCTGCTCGTGGAGACGCTGGCGACCGGGCGCGAGCGCGCCGCCGCCATCGGCGACATGCTCGACGAGACGATCGGCCGCACCCACAGCTTTGCCGAACAGGCCGCACCCCGGCTGATCGAGGCGCTCATCCGGGTCCGCGATTCGGCCGCAACCGCTGCCGACCGTGCGCGCGAGACGCTGACCAGCGTCATTCCCGAGGCTGCGACCCTCATCGAAAACGCCAGCGCCCAGGCGATGCAGCGCGCGGTGCAATCCTCGCTCCAGCATCATCTGGCCGAAATCGCCGGCGCCGCCGATGGCGCCGTCGCCGCCGCCCAGCGCGCGAGCGAACGGCTGGCCGAGCAGCTGCTGACCATTGCCGAAACCAGCCATCTGGTCGACCAGCGCGTCGAACAGGCGCGCATCGAGCGCGATCAGGCCGAGACCGAAAGCTTTGGCCGCCGCGCCTCGCTGCTCATCGAGGCGCTCAATTCCGCGTCGATCGACATCGCCAAGCATTTCTCCGCCGATGTCGCCGACAGTGCCTGGGCCGCCTATCTGAAGGGGGATCGCGGCGTCTTCACCCGGCGGGCGGTGCGGCTGCTCGACACCAGCGAAGCGCGCGAAATCGCCCGGCTGCACGACAGCGACGGCGTCTTCCGCGAGCAGGTGAACCGCTACATCCACGATTTCGAGGCGATGCTGCGCGTCGTCCTCGCCCAGCGCGACGGCGCGCCGATGGGGGTGACCTTGCTCTCCTCCGACATGGGCAAGCTCTATGTCGCGCTCGCCCAGGCGATCGAGCGGCTGCGCACCTGAACCGTCAGACCTGGGGTCCGAACCCCTTGAAGAAATCGAGCATCGACGCCGTCACCCAGCCATAGCGCAGGTTGAGCATGAACAGCGCGAACAACAGCGTCGCGACGATGGTGACGCGGCGCACCACGCGCCACGGGCGGAACTCGTGCGGTGCGCTGTCGGCCTGACCGGGCACTTTGGGCACGCCCGCCTCGTCCGCCGTGCGCACGCCAAAGGGCAGCACCAGCAGCACCGAGAAGCACCAGAACAGGAAGTAGATGGCAATGGCGGAGCCGACCGGCATTGGCTCAGGCCTCGATCAGCAGCACGTCGACCACCGGCTTCTTTCCCGTCCAGCGGGTGGCGACGCGGCGCACCGCCAGCCGCACATCCTCGCGCAGCTTTTCGGTATCGCGGGGCTTGCCGCGCGCCGCTTCGGCGGCGGCTTCGGCGGCCTCGTCGATGAACGGGCCACGCTCATCCTCCACCGGCACGCCGTTCAGGCGCAGCTGCGGCGTGCCGAACAACCGCCCCTTTGACAGCGCGACCGCGACCGAAATCTGGCCGTTGATCGACACCTTGCGCCGTTCGTTGATCGTCCCGCCATCGGCGGGCAGGATGACGTCGCCGTCCAGCACCAGCCGGCCGACCGGCGCATGGCCGATCTTGGCGGGCGCTCCCGGCGCCAGCCGCACGATATCACCATCGCTCTGCACCAGCGCGGCCGGAACCCCTTGAGCCAGACCAAAGCGCGCCTGCTCCATCATGTGGCGCATCTCGCCATGCACCGGCACCAGCAGTTGCGGCCTGATCCAGCGATACATCTGCGCCAGTTCCGGCCGGCCGGGATGGCCCGACACATGCACATGCGCCTGACGATCGGTGATCATCACCACGCCCTTGGCCGCCAGCGCGTTCTGGATGCGGCCGATGGCAACCTCGTTGCCGGGGATCTGCTTTGACGAGAAGATGACGGTGTCGCCCGCCTCCAGCCGGATGGGGTGGCTGTCCCCCGCGATGCGGGCGAGCGCGGCCCGTTCCTCGCCCTGACCGCCCGTCGCAATGATCAGCACCTGATCGCGCGGCAGGCGCATCGCCTGGTCGAAATCGACGAGCGCGGGGAAATCGGTGAGATACCCGGTCGCGCGTGCAACCTTCAGGATGCGCTCCAGCGAGCGGCCGGCGATGCACAGCTGCCGGCCGCTATCCTGCGCGACATCGGCCAGGGTCTTCAGCCGGGCAGCGTTGGAGGCAAAGGTCGTCACCACCACCCGTCCGCGCGCGGCCGCCACGGTTTCCATCAGCCCGTCGCGCACCCCGGCTTCGGAGCCAGAGGCTTCGGGATTGAACACATTGGTCGAATCGCACACCAGCGCGAGCACGCCGGCGTCGCCGATGGCGGCCATCGTCTCGGCGGCCACGGGCGCGCCAAGCACAGGCGTGTCGTCCAGCTTCCAGTCGCCGGTGTGGAACACGCGGCCCAGCGGCGTTTCGATCAGCAGCGCATTGCCTTCGGGAATCGAGTGCGCGACCGGCACGAAGCGGAGCGAAAACGGCCCCAGCTGAAAATCCTGCTGCGGCGGAACGACATTCAGCGCAACGCGGCCGGCAATCCCCTCCTCCTCCAGCTTGCCGCGGATCAGCCCGGCGGTGAAGGGCGCGGCATAAAGCGGCACGCCCAGATCCTCCGCCAGATAGGGCAGCGCGCCGATATGGTCTTCATGCCCATGGGTGAGCACAATGCCGAGCAGATCGTCGATCCGCTCTTCGATGAAGCTCAGGTCCGGCAGGATCACGTCGACGCCCGGATAGGCGGCATCGGCAAAGCTGACGCCGCAATCGACCATCAGCCATTTGCCCTGGCAGCCATAGAGATTGACGTTCATGCCAATCTCTCCGGAACCACCAAGGGCAAGGAAAATCAGTTCATTAGCTGGTTTCACTATTATCTTTTCTCAAAATGAAGGGGCGCCGGCCTGGGCGCCAGTGAAGATGGGTGGGAGCGCAGTGTCTGACGCCCCGGTCACGCTGCGATATGGGCGCGTTCCCACAGAATCACCAGCCCCTGAATGGTCAGGTCCGGCTCGATCGCGTCGAACACGCTGGTATGGGGCTCGAACAGCACCGCCAGCCCGCCGGTTGCCACCACTTTCGAAGGGCGCCCGATCTCGGCCTTCAGCCGCGCGACGAGCCCTTCGATCATGCCGATATAGCCCCAATAGATGCCGATATGCATCTGGCTCACCGTGTCGCGGCCGATGACGCTCGCATCAGCCGGTGCCTCGATGGCGATGCGCGGCAGCTTGGCCGCCGCCGTCACCAGCGCATCGAGCGACAGGTTGATGCCGGGCGCGATGATCCCGCCCTTATAGGCGCCGTTGTAATCGATCACTTCAAAGGTGGTGGCGGTGCCGAAATCGATCACGATCAGGTCGCCCTTGTGCCGGGCATGTGCGGCAATCGCGTTCACCGCGCGATCGGCCCCCAGCGAGCCCGGTTCCTTCACATCGATGTCGATGCCCCAGTCGACCGGCGGCTGGCCCGCGATCAGCGGCTCGGCGTTGAAATATTTGCGCGCCAGCGTCTGCAGATTGTGCAGCGCGCGCGGCACGACGGTCGCAATGATCACCCCGGTCACGTCCTGCCGGGTGAACCCCTCCAGCGACAGCAGCTGGCTGAGCCAGACGGCATATTCGTCAGCGGTGCGGCGCGCCTCGGTCGCGATCCGCCAGCGCGCGACGATCGTCTGGTCGCGGACCAGCGCGAAGACGATGTTGGTGTTACCGGCATCGATGGCGAGCAGCATGGTCAAAGGCTCCAAACAAAGTGCATCGCGGCGCAGGCGCCTGGCCCGGCCGCGTTCAGATCAGGAAAACGTCGCCGGCATGAATGGCACGATGTGCGCCATCGGCCAAGCGCAGGATGAGCGCGCCGTCCCCGTCCAGCCCGTGGAACAGCCCCTCTGCCACGGTCCCGTCGGGCAGATGGACCGACAGCGCGGTCCCCGCCGGGTGCGCCCGGTCAAGCCAGCGGGCGCGCACCGGCCCCAGCCCCTCCCCCCGCCAGCGCCCCAGCCAGCGCGCAAAGCACTCGGCCAGCGTCTCGGCAAACGCCTGCGGATCGGGCGCGGCGGCAAGCGCGGCCAGGCTCGTCACCGGCCGGTCAAGGTCTTGCGGGTGGTGGGCCAGGTTGACGCCGATCCCCACCACCACCGCATCGCCCGTCCGTTCCAGCAGGATGCCGGCAAGCTTTGCACCCGCCAGCAGCAGGTCATTGGGCCATTTGATCTGCAACGGGGCAGCGGGTGCATGAACGGCAACCGCTTCGGCCAGGGCGACAGCCGCAACCAGCGCCAGCGTCGCCGGCGGTGGGGCGCCGGGGTGCAGCCGCACCAGCGTGGAGCCGTAGAAGTTGCCCGGCGGCGACACCCAGTGCCGCCCCTGCCGCCCGCGCCCGCCGGTCTGCCGGTCGGCGCGCAGCCATACGCCCTCACCCAAACCGGTCGCCGCCAGCGCGATCATGTCGGCATTGGTCGAACCCGTCTCCGCGACGGTGCGGATCGTGCTCAGAACAGCGCCTTTGCCGCCGTCTGGCTCCATGCCGCGAGCGCCGGGATCAGCAGATAACCCAGCGGCGACAGGAACGCCGCCGACGCCGCGATCAGCCCGCCCTCGATCCGGTCGTCGCTGCGGCCGAATGCGGGCGCGGGATCGTCGAAATACATGATCTTGACGATGCGCAGATAATAATAGGCGCCGATCACCGACAGCGCGATGCCGATCGCGGCATAGGCGAACAGCCCGGCCTGCACCGCTGCCGTGAACACCGCGAACTTGGCGTAGAAGCCGAACAGCGGCGGAATGCCGGCAAGCGAGAACATCATCACCGCCAGGGCAAAGGCCAGGCCCGGCCGCGTGCGCGACAGGCCGGACAGGCTGGCAACGGTCTCCACCGGCTGCCCATCCTCGTCGCGCATCTGCAGCACGATCAGGAAGCTGCCGATCGTCATCACCACATAGATCGCCATATAGCTGAGCACGGCCGACACGCCCTGCGCCGTTCCCGCCGCCAGCCCGACCAGCGCGAAACCGACATTGTTGATCGAGCTATAGGCGAGCAGCCGCTTGATATTGCTCTGGCCGATGGCACCGGCCGCGCCCAGCACGATCGAGGCGAGCGAGGCAAAGATCACGATCTGGCGCCAGTCGGCAATTGCCGGCCCCATCGCCTCCACCGCCACGCGCACCGCCAGCAGGATCGCCGCCACCTTGGGCGCAGAGCCGAAAAAGGCCGTGACCGGCGTCGGCGCGCCTTCATAGACATCGGGCGTCCACATGTGGAACGGCACCGCGCTCATCTTGAAGGCCAGGCCGGTGAACACGAACACCAGGCCGAACAGCAGCCCCTTGCCATGCTCGCCCGCATAGGCCGTCGCCACCGCGTCGAACAGCGTGGTCCCCGAAAAGCCATAAACCAGCGAAATGCCGTAGAGCAGGATGCCGCTCGCCAACGCGCCGAGGACGAAGTATTTGAGGCCCGCTTCAGCCGAGCGCTGATCGCGGCGCATGAAGCTGGCCAGCACATAGGCGGCGAGACTCTGCAGCTCGAGGCCGACATAGAGCGTCAGCATGTCACCCGCCGACACCATCATCCCCATGCCGACGGCGGCGAGCAAAATGAGCACCGGATATTCAGCGCGCAGTGCCTCGCCACGCGTGCGCTCGAAAAAGCCGGGCGCCATGATGATTGCCGCCGCCGCCGCGCCATAGATCAGCACCTTGCCGAAGGTGGCGAACGCATCGGCCTTGTAGAGCCCGTAAAACGCCTCTCCCCCGGCGGAGGCGGGGCCGGCGAGCGCGATGCCCGCGCCCAGCAGCACGGCAACCGCCGTCCAGCCCACCGCGCGCGCGCCGGCGCCCCAGGCGGCGGCCATCATCAGCGCGAGCGCCCCGCCGGTCAGCACGAGCTCGGGCAGCGTCATCATCAACTGGGTTGCATATGTCATCAATGTGCCTCCGCATGGGCCGCGGCGGCCAGCGCGGGTTTGCCCGGGGTCGGCGCTGAATCGCCTGCCGGTGCGCTGCGCTCCACGCGCGCGACCAACGTCTTCACGTCGCCGCGCATCGGCGCGAGGAAACTTTCGGGGTAAACGCCCATCCACAGCACGGCAACGGCAATCGGCGCCAGCAGCGCGAACTCGCGCGCCGACAGATCGGGCATCAGCCGCACATCGTCATGCACCAGATCGCCAAAGGCGACGCGGCGATAGAGATAAAGCATATAGGCCGCGCCCAGAATGATGCCGGTCGTGCACAGCAACGTCGCCGTGGTCGACACCTGATAGGTGCCGGCCAGGCTCAGAAACTCGCCGACAAAGCCGCTGGTGCCCGGCAGACCGACCGACGCCATGGTGAACAGCATGAAGAACAGCGCATAGCGCGGCATGTTGATGCTGAGGCCGCCATAACGGGCAATTTCGCGGGTGTGCAGCCGGTCATAGATGATGCCGACGCACAGGAACAACGCGCCCGACACCAGCCCGTGGCTCAGCATGACGATCATCGCGCCCTCGATCCCCTGCCGGTTGAAGGCGAACAGGCCGATGGTGACGATCGCCATGTGCGCGACCGATGAATAGGCGATCAGCTTCTTCATGTCGGACTGCACCAGCGCGACAAGCGAGGTATAGATCACCGCCACTGCCGACAGCGCCAGGATCAGCCAGGTGTAATCGGCCGATGCTTGCGGGAACATCGGCACCGAAAAGCGCAAGAAACCATAGCCGCCCAGCTTCAGCAGCACGCCCGCCAGGATCACCGATCCCGCCGTCGGCGCCTGCACGTGCGCATCGGGCAGCCAGGTATGCACTGGCCACATCGGCATCTTCACTGCGAACGAGGCAAAGAAGGCAAACCACAGCCAGGGCTGTGCCGCGCGCGGGAAATCATGCGTCAGCAGCTTGGGGATTTCCGACGTGCCCGCCTGCTGCACCATGTACAGCATGGCAATCAGCATCAGCAGCGAGCCAAGCAGCGTGTAGAGGAAGAATTTATAGCTCGCATAAACCCGGTTCGCGCCGCCCCAGATGCCGATGATGAGGAACATCGGAATGAGGCCGCCTTCGAAGAAGACGTAGAACAGGAACAGGTCCTGCGCCGCGAAGGTGCCGATCATCAGCACTTCGGTGAACAGGAAGGCGGCCATATATTCGGGCACGCGGCTGGTGACCGATTCCCAGCTGGCACCGATACAGATCGGCATCAGGAAGACGCTGAGCATGATCAGCATCAGCGCGAACCCGTCGATCCCCAGCGACCAGCCGAACGGGCCGAACAGCGGCGCGGAACGCTCGACAAACTGCCACTGCGCGCCGCCAATGTCGAAATTCGCCCATAGCGCCACGCCCAGCGCGAAATCGACCAGGGTCGCCGCCAGCGCCAGCCAGCGCGCGCCCTTGGCGTCCAGCATCAGGCAGCCAACCGCCGCCAGCGCGGGCACCAGCAACATTACCGACAAGATGGGAAAGCCGTTCATCGCCCTCAGCTCGCAATCGCCCAGGTGACCACGGCGGTAAGCCCGATCAGCATGACAAAGGCATAAGTGTAGATATAGCCGGACTGGAGCGCGGCCGCCGCGCGGCTGCCCTGCGCCACGAAAGCGGCGGCGCCATTGGGGCCGAAGCGGTCGATCGTCCCCTCGTCGCCGCGCTTCCAGAACAGGCGGCCAAAGGCGAAGGCCGGCTTCACGAACAGCACGTCATACAGCTCGTCGAAATACCATTTGTGCATCAGCCAGCGGTGGATGAGCCACAGGCCGCCGGCGATCCGGTCCGCCAGGCCCGGCTGGCGGACATAGACCGCCCAGGCGCCGATCAGCCCCAGCAGCATGACGATGCCCGTCGACAGCTTCAGCAACGTCGGCACTTCGTGCGTTGCGTGCGCCAGATGCGCGTCGAACGCCAGCGCGCCCCGCCAGAAATGCTTGCCCGCCTCCGGCTCGATGAACGCGCCGTGGAAGACGAAACCCGCCACCACCGCGCCCACCGAGAGCAGCACCAGTGGCGTCAGCATCGACCAGGGGCTCTCATGCGGGTGATAGCCGGCAGTACCATCGCCATGATCATGGGCGTGGTGGTCGTCATGCGCATCGTGCGCCGTGTCATGGCCATGGTCATCGCCATGATGGGCGGCATGCTGGATATGCTTGGAACCTGCCCAGCGCGGCGTGCCCCAGAAGGTGAGGAACATCAGCCGCCACGAATAGAAGCTGGTCAGCAGCGCAACGATGATGCCGGTGACCGAGGCACCCATCTGCCCGGCGGCCCAGGCGCCCTCGATGATCGCGTCCTTCGAATGGAAACCGGCAAAGCCGATCGCCAGCTCGTTGCCGAACACCGCCGGAATGCCGACGCCGGTGATGGCAAGCGTGCCCATCATCATCGCCCAGAAGGTGATCGGAATGTGCCGGCGCAGGCCGCCATAGAAGCGCATGTCCTGCTCATGGTGCATCGCATGGATCACCGAGCCCGCGCCCAGGAACAGCAGCGCCTTGAAAAAGGCGTGGGTGAACAGGTGGAACATCGCCGCGCCATAGGCGCCAACGCCGGCGGCAAAGAACATATAGCCCAGCTGCGAACAGGTGGAATAAGCGATCACACGCTTGATATCGGTCTGCACCAGACCGACGGTGGCGGCGAAGAAGCAGGTGGCGGCACCCACCGTCATCACCACCGTCATTGCCGCAGGGCTCGCCTGGAACATCGGCGACAGGCGGCACACCATGAACACGCCCGCCGTCACCATGGTGGCGGCATGGATCAGCGCGGAAACCGGCGTCGGCCCTTCCATCGCGTCGGGCAACCAGGTGTGCAGGCCCAGCTGCGCCGATTTGCCCATCGCGCCCAGGAACAGCAGCAGGCACAGCACCGTGATGGTATCCGCCCGGAACCACAAAAAGCCGATGGTGGAGCCGGCATGGCCCGGCACGGCGGCCAGAATTTCGGGGATCGAAACCGTGTTGAACACCAGATAGGTGCCGAAAATGCCGAGCATGAAGCCCAGATCGCCCACCCGGTTGACGACGAACGCCTTGATCGCGGCGGCATTGGCGCTCGGCTTGCGGAACCAGAAGCCGATCAGCAGATAGGAGGCAAGCCCCACGCCTTCCCAGCCGAAGAACATCTGCACCAGATTGTCCGCCGTCACCAGCATCAGCATCGCAAAGGTGAACAGCGAGAGATAGGCAAAGAAGCGCGGCTGGTCCGGGTCCTCCGACATATAGCCCCAGCTATACAGGTGGACGAGCGCCGACACGCTGGTGATGACGACCAGCATCACCGCCGTCAGCGCATCGACGCGCAGCGCCCAGTCGATCACCATGCCGCCGGAATGAATCCAGCTGAGCACCGGCGTCACGCTGGCCGGCGCCGCGCCGCCCAGAAACTGCAGGAAGATCGGCCATGACAGCGAGCAGGAGACGAACAACGCGCCCGTCGTCACGCTCTTGGCCGCAACCGAACCGAGCGCGCGGTTGCCAAGCCCGGCGACCAGCGCGGCCAGAAGCGGCAGGAAAACGATGATCTGGATGGAGGCCCCCACCGGCGTTACCCCTTCATCCGGTTGACATCGTCGACCGCGATGGTGCCGCGGCCACGGAAATAGATGACGAGAATGGCAAGCCCGATCGCGGCCTCGCCCGCCGCCACGGTCAGCACGAACATCGCGAACACCTGGCCGACCAGGTCACCCAGAAAGGCGCTGAACGCGACGAAATTGATGTTCACCGCCAGCAGGATCAGCTCGATCGCCATCAGGATGACGATGATATTCTTGCGGTTGAGGAAGATGCCCAGCACGCCCATGGTGAACAGGATGGCGGCGACCACCAGATAATGAACCAGCCCGATCACAGCTCCACTCCCTGCCCCACGGGCTGATCGATCATGCGCACGGCCTCTTCGGGACGGCGGGCGATCTGGCGACCGATATTCTGGGGCTTCACTCCGCGCCGCTGGCGGTGGGTGAGCACGATCGCGCCGATCATCGCGACCAGCAGCACCAGGCCGGCCGCCTCGAAGATATAGAGGTAGCGCGAATAAAGCAGCGCGCCGACCGCCTCGATATTGGGCGTGCCGTTCGGCGTGGGCGCGGCGCGGCGGCCCAGCGCAATCGGCCCCGCCGTCCACGCGCCGGCGGCAATGAACAGCTCCACCGCCAGCGCGACGGCAAGCGCCAGCCCCGGCCACAGATAGCGCACAAAGCCCTGGCGCAGCTCGGCAAAATCAATGTCGAGCATCATCACCACGAACAGGAACAGCACGGAGACCGCGCCGACATACACGATGACCAGCAGCATCGCGATGAACTCCGCCCCCACCAGCACCATCAGCCCGGCGGCGTTGAAAAAGGCGAAGATCAGCCACAGCACCGAATGCACCGGATTGCGCGAGGCAATCGTCATCGCCGCTGCGGCGAGCACGAGCGTTGCGAACAGATAAAAGGCAAGGACCTGGATCACGGTGTCGGGGAACCCCTTGGAATCGGCTTGGCGCTTAACGATAGGGCGCGTCGGCGGCAAGGTTTGCCGCAATCGCGCTTTCCCAGCGGTCGCCATTGTCGAGCAGCTTGGCCTTGTCGTAGATCAGCTCCTCGCGCGTTTCGGTGGCGAACTCGAAATTCGGCCCCTCCACAATGGCATCGACCGGGCACGCCTCTGCGCAGAAGCCGCAATAGATGCACTTGGTCATGTCGATGTCGTAGCGGGTGGTGCGCCGGCTGCCATCGGCGCGCGGCTCGGCCTCGATGGTGATCGCCTGCGCCGGGCAGATCGCCTCGCACAGCTTGCACGCGATGCAGCGCTCCTCGCCATTCGGGTAACGGCGCAAGGCATGCTCGCCCCGGAACCGCGGGCTAATCGGGTTCTTCTCATACGGATAGTTGATCGTTGCCTTGGCCTTGAAGAAATAGCGAAGCGTCTTCAGGTGCGCGCCGATAAACTCGTAGAGCGTATAGGCCTTTAGCGTCTGAACCAGGGTCACGCGGAAACTCCCACACGGGTCAGCATCAGATAGCCCGACACCAGGAACACGAAGATCAGGCTCAGCGGCAGGAATACCTTCCAACCCAGCCGCATCAGCTGGTCATAGCGATAGCGCGGCACCGTTGCCTTCACCCAGCTGAACAGGAAGAAGAAGACCCAGATCTTCAGGAACAGCCACAAAATGCCCGGCACCAGATAGAGCGGCGCCCAGTTGAGCGGCGGCAGCCAGCCACCCCAGAACAGCAGCGCGTTGAGCGCGCACATCAGGATGACATTGGCATATTCGCCCAGCCAGAACAGCGCGAAGCTCATCGACGAATATTCGGTCTGGAAACCGGCGACCAGCTCGCTTTCCGCCTCGGTCAGGTCGAACGGCGCGCGCGCGGTTTCCGCCATCGAGCTGATGAAGAACACCACCGCCATCGGGAAGAGCAGCGGGTTGAAGCCATAGCCGTTGAGCAGCCACAGCGGCGTTCCCTGCTGCTTCATCACGATGGTGGAGAGGTTGAAGCTGCCCGCCCACAGCACCACCGAAATCAGCACGAAGCCGATGGCGACTTCATAGGACACCATCTGAGCTGCAGCCCGCAACGCACTGAAAAACGGGTATTTCGAGTTGGACGACCAGCCGGCGATAATGACGCCGTAGACGCCCAGCGACGAAGCGGCGAGCACATAAAGCAGCCCGACATTGATGTCCGCCAGCACCAGCCCGGCCTGGAACGGGATGACCGCCCACACGATCAGCGCGACCGTGAAGGTGATGATCGGCGCCATCAGGAACAGGCCCTTGTTGGCGCTGGCCGGGATGATCGTTTCCTGCAGGAACACCTTGATCCCGTCCGCGAAGGACTGGAACAGGCCGAACGGGCCGACCACGTTCGGCCCCTTGCGCAGCGCGATCGCCGCCCAGATCTTGCGGTCGGCATAGATGATCATCGCCACCGCCAGCATCACCGGGAAGGCGATGACGAGGATGTCGAGGAGCGTGGCGGTGAACCACGCCGCCTCATAGGGCATGCCCAGATAGGTGAACCAGCCGGTCACTCCGCCGCCTCCGCAAAATCCTCGCCATGGATCAGTTCGGCCGAACAGCGCTGCATCGTCGGGCTGGCGCGGCAGATGGCGTTGGTCAGGTAGAAATCCTTGATCGGATAGGCGCCGATCGCCCCTTCCGCCCTCGCATCGAGCGCGGGCGGGGTCCAGTCGAACGTGGCCAGCCCCAGCGTGCCGAGCGCCGGCACCTCCGCCGCCATCGCCGCGCGCAACGCATCGAGCGTGTCGAACGGCAGCGTGTGGCCCAGCCGGTCGGAGAGCGCACGGAAGATCGTCCAGTCCTCGCGCGCGTCGCCCGGCGGGAAGACGGCGCGCTCGCCGCGCTGCACCCGCCCCTCCAGATTGACCCAGGTGCCCGATTTCTCGGCATAGCTTGCCCCCGGCAGCACCACATCGGCCGCCGCCGCGCCCTTGTCGCCATGATGGCCGACATAGACCTTGAAGCTGCCGGCGAAGCGGCTGAAATCCACTTCATCCGCGCCCAGGAAAAAGGCGAGCTTGGGCGCGGCGGCCACGATATCGGCAATGCCGCCGGCCTGCGCATAGCCCAACATCAGGGCGCCCATGCGCGCCGCCGCCATGTGGACGGTGTTGAAGCCGTTCCAGCCATCCCTCACGAGATTGAACCGCGCGGCAAAGGCCAGCGCTGCGCCCAGCCCGCGCTTCAGCGCCGCGCCGCCGACAATCACCATCGGCCGCTCGGCATTGGCAAAGGCATCGGCCAGCGCCGCCGGCACATCGTTCAGCAGCGCCAGGTCGTCGCCCAGCCAGTCGACCTTATAGGTCAGGTCGGTCTCCGGCCCGATGGCAAAGACCTTCGCGCCCTTCTTGATCGCCTTGCGCAGGCGTGTGTTCACCAGCGGCGCTTCCCAGCGCAGATTGGTGCCGACGAGCAGGATCGCGTCGGCCCGCTCGGCGCCGGCAATGCCGGTGTTGAAGTTGAGCGCAGCCAGCGAAGAGATGTCGTAATCCATCCCCGTCTGCCGCCCCTCGAGCAGCGTCGAGCCCATGGCGCCGAGCAGCGCCTTGGCCGCGAACATGGTTTCGCAATCGACCAGATCGCCCGCAATCGCCGCGACCGAGGTGCCGGCATCGACCGCCGCAATCGCCGCGAACGCCTCTTCCCAGCTCGCCTCGACCAGCTTGCCGTCACGCCGCACGAACGGCCGGTCCAGCCGCTTGCGCACCAGGCCATCGACCGCGTGGCGCGTCTTGTCGCTCGCCCATTCCTCGTTCACGTCTTCGTTGATCACCGGCAGGCAGCGCAGCACCTGGCGCCCGCGGCTGTCGAGCCGGATGTTGGTGCCGACCGCGTCCATCACGTCGATGGTCAGCGTCTTCTTCAGCTCCCAAGGCCGCGCCTCGAACGCATAGGGCTTGGCTGTAAGCGCGCCGACCGGGCACAGATCGACGACATTGCCCGAAAGTTCGCTCGTCACCGCTTTTTCCAGATAGCTGGTGATCTGCATATTCTCGCCGCGATAAATGGCGCCGATTTCCTCCACGCCCGCCACTTCCTCGGCAAAGCGCACGCAGCGCGTGCACTGGATGCAGCGCGTCATCACCGTCTTGACGATGGGGCCCATGTACTTCTCGGTGACCGCGCGCTTGTTCTCGTCATAGCGGCTGGTGCCCCGGCCATAGGCGATCGACTGGTCCTGCAGGTCGCATTCGCCGCCCTGGTCGCAGATCGGGCAATCGAGCGGGTGGTTGATGAGGAGGAACTCCATCACCCCTTCGCGCGCATTCTTCACCATGGCCGAGCTGGTGAAGACTTCCTGATTGTCAGCGGCGGGCAGCGCGCACGACGCCTGCGGCTTGGGCGGCCCCGGCTTCACCTCCACCAGGCACATGCGGCAATTGCCGGCGATGCTGAGCCGCTCGTGATAGCAGAAGCGCGGGATTTCCTTGCCCGCCGCTTCGCACGCCTGCAGCACAGTGGCGCCAGCGGGGACTTCGACTTCGATCCCATCGACTTTGAGTTTAGGCATTAGTGGCCTTCATTTTCATCTAAGTTCGGCCAATTTGCATTCGCCAGAATCCAAAGCCCTACAATGTTGGCCAAAGGAATGAATGCTAGGACTACAAAAATCTTCGAATAGCCCAATCGGCCGAGAATTTTGGCAACAGGAATGCCTATGCCAACAACCCAAAGAATTAAGATGACCCAATGGACAACTGAGAATCCACCCATGTTACTAGCCCTCCATCACTCCGCCGCCTCCGCCATCGGCGCCACGCCCTTGCGTTCCGCGATCCGCCGCTCGACCTCGGGGCGGAAGTGGCGCAGCAGGCCCTGGATCGGCCAGGCCGCAGCATCGCCCAGCGCGCAGATGGTGTGGCCTTCCACCTGCTTGGTCACCTGATAGAGCGTGTCGATCTCGCTCACTTCGGCATCGCCGGTGCGCAGCCGCTCCATCACCCGCCACATCCAGCCGGTGCCCTCGCGGCACGGGGTGCACTGGCCGCAGCTTTCATGCTTGTAGAAATAGCTGAGCCGCGAAATCGCGCGGACGATGTCGGTGGACTTGTCCATCACGATGACGGCGGCGGTGCCAAGGCCCGAGCCGAGCTTTTTCAGCCCGTCAAAATCCATCGGGCAGTCCATGATCTGCTCGGCCGGCACCAAGGGCACAGAGGAACCGCCGGGGATGACCGCGAGCAGATTGTCCCACCCGCCGCGAATGCCGCCGCAATGCTTTTCGATCAGCTCGCGGAACGGAATGCTCATCGCCTCCTCGACCACGCAGGGGCGGTTCACATGGCCGCTGATCTGGAACAGCTTGGTGCCCTTGTTGTTCTCGGCGCCAAAGCTCGCAAACCACTCGGGCGAGCGTCGCAGGATGGTGGGCACCACCGCGATCGATTCGACATTGTTCACGGTGGTCGGGCAGCCATAAAGCCCCGCGCCCGCCGGGAAGGGCGGCTTCAGCCGGGGCTGGCCCTTCTTGCCCTCCAGGCTTTCGAGCATCGCGGTCTCTTCGCCGCAGATATAGGCGCCGGCGCCGCGGTGGACGAAGACGTCGAAATCATAGCCCGAACCGCTGGCATTCTTGCCGATGAAGCCCTTGGCATAGGCCTCTGCCACGGCGGCATAGAGCGTTTCGGCCTCGCGGATATATTCGCCGCGAATGTAGATATAGGCCGCGCGCGCGCGCATCGCGAAGCCGGCGACCAGCGCGCCTTCGATCAGCTTGTGCGGATCGTGGCGGATGATCTCGCGGTCCTTGCAGCTGCCCGGTTCGGATTCGTCGGCGTTGATGACCAGGAAATTGGGCCGGTCCGCGCGCGGCTCCTTGGGCATGAAGCTCCATTTGGTGCCGGTGGGGAACCCGGCCCCGCCGCGCCCGCGCAGGCCGGATGCCTTGATCCGGTCGATGATCGCGTCCTGCCCGATCTCCAGCAGCGCTTTCGTATTGTCCCAGTCGCCGCGCTTCATTGCGGCGTCGATCGTCCATGGCTGAAAACCATAGACGTTGGTGAAGATGCGATCCTTGTCCGCCAGGCTCACCGGCGCTGCTCCATCATGCGCGTTACGAAATGATAGGCGGCAATGCCCACGCCCACCGCCATGCCCAGCACGATCAGGCCAAAGGCCAGCTGCACCAGCTTCACAAGAACGAAAATCGCCAGCAGCGCGGCGGCCAGGGCGATGAGGATGTTCATGCACCACCTCCGGAGCTGGCTCGCTTCGCGCCGACGACGGGCACCCCGATTCTGGCCGACTTCGGCATCACGGCTCCCCCGGACGATCGTGGTCGCTGCCGGCGATATCGCCTTTTCCGTCCGACTTTGCCGGGCTCTTCGCCTGCAAGCCGCCCATCGCGACGAGAATAAGAACAAACGGCGCAATCCAGCCGGCAGACGGCGCCTGGCCGGTTATCGCCCAGGAACCGAGGATGAGCACAACGCCGGCGACCATGAAACCGATCAGCGCAGTTTTGACCATCTTGGTGCGATCAGATTTCATTTTCCGCCCCCGATCCGCTTGTTCCCCGTCAGCGCGAAATAGGCGACCACGCCCAGCCCGATAACAACGATCGGCCCGAGCAGCGCGAAGGTCAGCCGCAGCACCCAACCCAGCACGACCAGCCCACCGATGACCGCGAGAATGGAGACAATGGTCTTCTTGTTCATGCCCATTCTCCCCGGTAATCGTGGTTGTCGTTCACCATCGCGGCAAGGCTGGTCGGCCCGCCTTCGGGGCAGCTGGCGCGGCGGCCGGTCTGCGAGCCGGCCGGGGGCGTTTCCCCGCGCGCCAGCGCCTCCAGGATCGCGGTCATCCGGTCATAGTCCAGATCTTCGTAATTGTCGTCGTTGATCTGCACCATCGGCGCATTGGCGCACGCCCCCAGGCACTCGACCTCGGTCAGCGTGAACAGGCCGTCGGGCGTGGTCTTGCCCTTGTTCAGCCCGTGGTTGCGGCACGCCTTCATCACCTCGTCGGACCCGGCGAGCATGCACGGCGTCGTGCCGCACACCTGCACATGATAGCGGCCGACCGGCGCCAGGTTGAACATGGTGTAGAAGGTCGCCACCTCGAACACGCGCATATAGGGCATGCCTAGCTCGCGCGCGACGAACTCGATCACCGGCACCGGCAGCCAGCCTTGCGTCTGCGTCTCGGCGCCGACCTGGCGCTGGGCAAGGTCGAGGAAGGGCAGCGAGGCGGACTGCTGCCGCCCGGCTGGATAGCGCGCCAGGATGGTGCGCGCCTTTTCGGCATTTTCCGCCGTCCAGGCAAAACTGCCCCAGCGCGCGCGGGTTTCGGCTTCGTCGGGAATATGGGGGGTATCAGCCATTAACACAGACTCCGTCACCCCGGACCTGATCCGGGGTCCAGCTGCCTTTCGACGCAGCGGTGAAGAAGAAGCGGGATGCCGGATCAAGTCCGGCATGACGGGAGGAAGATGGGATCACCGGTCACACTCCCCGAACACAATGTCGAGCGCGCCCAGGATCGCGGTCGTGTCCGCCAGCATGTGGCCGCGGCTCATGAAGTCCATCGCCTGCAGGTGTGAGAACGCCGTCGGGCGGATCTTGCAGCGATAGGGCTTGTTGGTGCCGTCGCTCACCAGATAGACGCCGAACTCGCCCTTGGGGCTTTCGGTGGCCACGTAAACCTCGCCCGCGGGCACGTGGAAGCCCTCTGTATAGAGCTTGAAATGATGGATCAGCGCTTCCATCGAGCGCTTCATTTCGCCGCGCTTGGGCGGCACCACTTTGCGGTCCAGGCTGGCGATCGGCCCCTCGGGCATTTCGGCCAGGCACTGTTTGATGATGCGGGCCGACTGGCGGACTTCCTCCACCCGCACCATGAACCGGTCATAGCAATCGCTGCGCGTGCCGACCGGCACGTCGAAGTTCATGCGGGCATAAACGTCATAGGGCTGGCTCTTGCGCAGGTCCCACGGGATGCCGGCGGCGCGGATCATCGGGCCGGAAAAGCCCCATTTCAGCGCGTCTTCCTTGCTGACCACGGCGATGTCGACGTTGCGCTGCTTGAAGATGCGGTTGTCGGCGACCAGCGAAATCGCGTCCTCGAACAGTCGCGGCAGGCGGGTGTCGAGCCAGTCACCAATGTCGGACAGCAGCTTCAGCGGCGCATCCTGGTGCACGCCGCCGGGGCGGAAATAGGCACTGTGCATCCGCGCGCCCGAAACGCGCTCGAAAAAGTTCAGGCAATCCTCGCGCAGCTCGAACATCCACAGGTTCGGCGTCATCGCGCCCACATCCATCACATGGCTGCCCAGGTTCAGCATGTGGTTGGAAATGCGGGTAAGTTCGGCAAACAGCACGCGCAGATACTGGGCACGCAGCGGCACTTCCAGATCGAGCAGCTTCTCGATCGCCAGCACATAGCTATATTCCATGCCCAGCGGCGAGCAGTAATCCAGCCGGTCGAAATAGGGCAGCGCCTGAAGATAGGTCTTGTACTCGATCAGCTTTTCGGTGCCGCGGTGGAGGAGCCCCACATGCGGATCGAGCCGCTCGACGATTTCGCCGTCCAGCTCCATCACCAGCCGCAGCACGCCGTGCGCGGCCGGATGCTGGGGGCCGAAATTGACGGTATAGTTTTCGATCGCGATTTCGCCGGTTTCCGGGTCCACCACGCGCTCGCTGGCTCTGGTGTCGGTCATCACTGGGCCTTTTCGTCGCCGGGCAGAATATAGTCCGCGCCTTCCCACGGGCTGGTGAAGTCGAACACGCGGAAATCCTGGGCCAGCTTCACGGGCTCATAAACCACGCGCTTGGCCTCTTCGGAATAGCGCAGCTCGACATAGCCGGTGAGCGGGAAATCCTTGCGCTGCGGATGGCCGCGAAAGCCGTAATCGGTCAGGATGCGGCGCAGATCGCCATTGCCGCTGAACAGCACGCCGTACATGTCGTACACTTCACGCTCCAGCCAGCCGGCGACGGGCCAGATGCCGGTCACGCTTGGCACCGGCTGCACCTCGTCGGTCAGCACGCGCACGCGCAGGCGGTGGTTCCGCGTGACCGACAGCAGGTGATAGCAAACGTCGAACCGCTCAGGCCGCTCAGGGTAATCGACGCCGGCGATTTCCATCAGCTGCTGATAGGCAAGGCCGGGCGTGTCGCGCAGCAGGGTCATCGCCTCGACCAGCCCGTCGCGCGCGATGGTCAGCGTCACTTCGCCATGCGCGTCGAGCGTATCGACCAGCAGATCGCCCAGCGCGGCGCGGGCGGTGTCGATCACGCCGTCATTGGGGGCGTAAGCGGGTGCGGGCGCCTTCATCGATCGAGCGCCCCCACGCGGCGGATCTTCCGCTGCAGCTGCATGATGCCATAGAGCAAAGCCTCTGCCGTCGGCGGGCAGCCGGGCACGTAAATGTCCACCGGCACGATCCGGTCGCAGCCGCGCACCACGCTGTAGCTGTAATGATAATAGCCGCCGCCATTGGCGCAGCTGCCCATCGAGATGACGTATTTGGGGTCCGACATCTGATCATAGACCCGGCGCAGCGCGGGCGCCATCTTGTTGCAGAGCGTGCCGGCCACGATCATCACGTCGGACTGGCGCGGGGACGCGCGCGGCGCGGCGCCGAAGCGTTCGAGGTCATAGCGCGGCATGTTGACGTGGATCATCTCCACCGCGCAGCAGGCGAGACCAAAGGTCATCCACCACAGCGACCCGGTGCGCGCCCACTGGAACAGTTCCTCGGTCGAGGTGACCAGAAAGCCCTTGTCGGTCAGCTCGCTGTTGATGTCGTTCAGAAAGCCGACGTCCGGCAGGGTGCCGGCGGCGGGCATGGTGGCGGGTGCGGGCGTCACGTTCATTCCCAATCCAGTGCCCCCTTCTTCCACGCATAGGCCAGCCCCAGCGCCAGCTCGGCGATGAAGATCATCATCGCGAACCACGCGGTCCAGCCCAGCTTGAACACCGAAACGGCCCAGGGGTAGATGAAGGCCGCCTCCAGATCGAACACGATGAACAGGATGGCGACCAGATAGAAGCGCACGTCGAACTGGCTGCGCGAATCCTCGAACGCGGGAAAGCCGCACTCATATTCGGCCAGCTTTTCCGGCGTGGGGTTGTGCGTGCCGGTCAGCCGTGACACCGCCATCGGCAGGAACACGAAGGCGCAGGACAGCACCAGCGCGACCGCCAGAAACAGCAGGATGGGCAGATATTGCGACAGATCAAGCAAAGCGGTTCTCGCCTTGTCCAGGGGAAGGAATTGCCGCGCTTCTAAGCGGATGGGTTGGCGGGGGCAAGCACCGGTTGGTGCAGCGCACCCGAAAAAGCGGTGGATCAGGTGATCGTGCGCGCCATGAAGCGGCTGAACGCGTTTTCGGCATAATCGGCAAACGGCCCGCAGAACGCAAAGCCGTGGCGCAGATAGAGCGCATGCGCGGCGGCAAAGCCCGGCCCGCTGCCAGTTTCCAGATAGAGCCGGCCCAGCCCCCGCGCCTGCGCCGCCGCGACCAGATGAGCAAGCAGGTGCGCGGCCACGCCCCGGCGCAGATGGTCGGGCGCGGTGCGCATGGACTTTATCTCGCCCTCCCCCGGCCCCAGCAGCTTCAGCGCCGCACAGCCCAGCAGCGCTTGGCCCTCCCACGCCGTCCACAGGGTGACGCCCGGCGCGCGCAGTGCCTCCAGCCCCAGCGCGAACACGTTTTCCGGCGGCGACTGGGCGTGCATCTGCGCCAGATGATAGGCGATGAGGGCGGTGATTTCAGGCCCCGTCGCCGGGTCCTCGACAATCCGCCAGCCGTCGCTCAAGCCAGCTCCTCGTCGGGCGCCACGCCCCAGAGCCGGTTCGCCTCGACAAAGCCGCCGCGCCCGCGCACGTCTAGGAAGCACCAGCCGCGCGCGCATTTGCTCACCCGCCCGACCACGCCCGGCGCCGCGCGCCAGCTGACCTTGGCATCGAAGCGGGGCGCATCGCGCAACTCGGCCGCGCTGCCCAGCACCAGCGCGGTGCGCGTGTCGGCCAGCAGGTTGGACTTCATCCAGCCCTGCGTGCCGCCCGGATCCTCGATCTTGCGCCAGTCGCGATAGATGTCGACCACCTTCACCGGCAGGTCCTGCCGCACATATTTCCAGCTGATCGGATAGTTGCGCCCCGGCCCGGTGCGCATGCGGGCCTCCGGCGCGCGGATCGACGCGAAATAGGGCACGGCGCGCTTCTGCGCCCAGGCAACGCCGCCGCTGCCGGCCGCGACAAGGGCCAATCCCGCCAGGCTCCAGGCCAGTCTCCGCATCGTCCACACCCCTTGCCGTTGCGGGCCCAGTCTACCGGCCGCCCTGCCCATAGTTCAACACCGTTGACGGGGCGCCAAACAGCCGCCAAGCCGCATCCATGCCCGATTTGAGACGAAAATGGGCGAAAACGCCCAATCCCAAGGTGATCGTCACCCGCGAACTGGCGGATGCGGTGATGGACCGGATGGCCGAGCTGTTCGACGTGACGCTCAATCGCGCCGACACCCCCTATAGCCGCGATCAGCTGGCAGAGGCGATGCGCAGCTGCGACGTGCTGGTGCCGACCGTGACCGACGAGATCGATGCCGCGCTCATCGAACAGGCCGGCGACCGGCTGCGCCTGATCGCCAATTTCGGCGCGGGCGTGAACCATATCGACCTGAAGGCGTGCCGCGCGCGCGACATCATCGTCACCAACACCCCCGGCGTGCTGACCGAGGATACCGCCGACATGGCGATGGCGCTCATCATCTCGGTGCCGCGCCGGCTGGCGGAAGGGGAAAAGCTGGTCCGTTCCGGCCAGTGGAAGGGCTGGAGCCCGGGCGGCATGCTGGGCCACCGCATCGGCGGCAAGGCGCTGGGCATCATCGGCATGGGCCGCATCGGCCAGGCGGTGGCGCGGCGGGCGCGCGCCTTTGGCCTGTCGATCCATTACCACAACCGCCACCGCCTGCCCAAAGTGGTGGAGGCCGAGCTGGGCGCAATGTGGCACCCCAATCTGGACGAGATGCTGGGCGCGATCGACATTCTGACGATTCACACCCCGCGCAATGCCGACAGCGAGAATCTGATCAACGCAGACCGGATCGCGCTGATGCGGCGACACGTCTACCTCATCAACACCTCGCGCGGCGGAATTGTCGACGAGGATGCGCTGATCGACGCGCTGGAGGCCGGGCGGCTGGCCGGCGCCGGGCTCGATGTGTGGAAGCACGAACCCGCCATCGACCCGCGCCTGCTGGCGCTGCCCAATGTGGTGATGACGCCGCACATGGGCTCCGCCACGTTCGAGGGGCGCTTTGCCTCGGGCGAAAAGGTCATCACCAACATCCGCGTCTGGGCCGATGGCCACCGCCCGCCCGACCAGGTGCTGGAGGGGTGGGTCTGAGATAATCGATAGGCCCGCCGCCTCATCTGCGCTATGATCGGCAAAGTATCGTGGGAGCACGACGCATGCCACCCGAACAACCCGACGCGGATTTGGGCGGCGCCAGGATCAGGAGCCTGGCCGTTTCAGGCTTCAACGCGCTCGAACAGAGCCTGCTGATCATCATCGCGCTGCTGACGATCGGCGCGGTGGCGCGCGAAATCTACCTCGTCTTCGCCACGCAGACGGTAACTCTGGCCGACATTTTGCAGATGTTCCTCTACACCGAAGTGATCGGCATGGTCGGCGTGTTCTACACCGGCCACGGCTTCGCCTCGCCCTTTGCCTATCCCATCTTCATTGCCATCACCGCGCTTGCCCGGCTGATCGTGCTGCAGGGCAAGGACATGAAGCCCGAAAACATCCTGTTCGAGGCAGGCGCCATTCTGCTGTTGGCGGTGGCGGTGATGATCATCCTGCGGCCGCGCCAGCAGGCGGCGGGATAGCGGCCCGCCGGTCACGCATCCCGTGCCGCGCGCAGCAACCGCCGGGCGGCATCGCCGGTGGCCCGGGCGACGGCCGCTCTGGCCGGGCCGTCGGGCAGGGTCCGCGCGATGGTGACGCCGCCCGACAGCAGCGCCAGCAGCGCGACGGCGCGGTCGTGATCGAGCGGGGCCGGGCCATCTGTAGACGTCATCGCGGCCACGGCCTGCGCAAAGCCATCGGCGAAACCGCGCCGCACATCATCGGCGCCGCGCGCCGCCTCCGCCGTCAGCGACTGCAGCGCGCAACTCTCGCGAACGTCGCAGTTCAGCCGCTCGTCGAGATAGAAATCGATCAGCTGCTCCGCCCATCCCGCGCCCCCTTCGCGGAATCCGCGAATGCCGGCGGCAAGGTCGGCAAGGCCGACGGCGACCACTTCGCCAAAGACGGCGGCCTTGGAGGGGAAATGGGCATAGAAGGCGCCGGAGGTGACGCCCGCCTCGCGCGCGATGCCATCGACACCGACACCGCCATAGCCGAACGCCCGGAAACTGCGCCCCGCCCCGGCCAGCAGCCGGGCACGGCCCTCCTCTTTCTTCCCGACAGGATGCGGCATTCAAATCCTTTCGACACCACGGGTTGACAACATAACGTTCGTTATCTTATTACCACATAGCGATCGTTATACAGCGGTTGTGGCGCGCCGGCAATTCCGTCGACGCGAATGACGGAGACGAAAAATGGCCAAGGCCTTTGTCTATACCGAAGTGCAGCTGTCCGTGCCGTTCGATGCGGCCCCGTGGCGCGAGCTGAACCCGACGCTGCTCGAACAGCCCGGCCTCAACAACAAGACCTGGCTGAGCGGCCACCGCAACAATTCGGTCGGCGGCTTTTACGAGTTCGACACGCTGGAAGATGCCGAGCGCTTCGCGCAGGATTATTTCCCTGAGGAAGCCCGGCGGCTGGGCGCGGCCTTTACCACGCGCGTGTTCGACGGCGCGGTGACCGAGGAAGCCAGCCGCGCGATGCGATCGGTCCATTATCGCTGAACCGGCGGCGGGTGCTTCGGCGCGAGGCACCCGCCCCCGCTCAATCGCCGGTCAGAATCCGGTCGATCAGCTGCTTCACCGTCGGCACGAAGCCGTTCGAGTAGAAGGGGTCCTGCCGGAAGCGATAGGCACCGTGCCCGGCGAACATCAGATTCTCGTCGGTATCGCCGCCATGGGCGATGTCCTGCAGCGTCTTCTGGATGCAGAAGCTCCGCGGATCGGCCAGCCGCCCGGTCGAGTTGGTCTCGCTGTCCGCCCAGGAACTGAACTGGCACTGGCTGAGGCAGCCCATGCAATCTGCCTGATCCTTGCGGATGATCGCCTTTTCCTCGGGCGTCACGAACACCAGCGTATTGTCCGGCGTCTTCAACGCTTCGGTAAAGCCATGGCCGTGCCATTCGCGGGCGCGCTGAAGGTCGCCCAGCGTCACCCAGAAATTCTTGCCCTTCACGCCCACGTCCAGCGAATACTGATGGTCGCCGGCCTGTTCGGTGGAATAAGGAATCTGTCGTTCGGAACGCGCCTCCAGATTGCGCAGGAACGGATTGCGCACCGCGCTGGAATAAAAGCCGGTCGGCGAAAAGCGGTGGAGCAGCACTTCGCCCGGCATGATCTGCGTCAGCTTGTCCTTCCACCGCTGCGGGATGGGGCTTTCCTGCGTCAGCAGCGGCCGCGTGCCGAACTGGAAGGCGATCTGGCCAAGCTCGGGATTGTCGATCCAGTTTTCCCAGTCGCGCAGATACCAGACGCCGCCTGCCATCACGATCGGCACGCTGTCCGGAATGCCGCCTTCGCGCATCGTCTCGCGCAGGGCCTTCACCCGGGGATAGGGGTCTTCGGGCCGTCGCGGGTCTTCGGCGTTGGACAGGCCGTTGTGCCCGCCGGCCAGCCAGGGGTCTTCATAGACCACCGCTGCCAGCCACTCCTGCGCCTTTGAATAAGCGCGCTTCCACAGGGCGCGAAAGGCGCGCGCCGAACTGACGATCGGCAGGTACGAGACGTTGTAGCTCGCCGCGATTTCGGAAAGCTTGTAGGGCATGCCCGCGCCGCAGGTGACGCCCGCCACCATGCCGCGCGTGCGTTCCAGCACGCCGTGCAGCACGCGCTGGGCCCCGCCCATTTCCCACAGCACGTTGATGTTGATCGCGCCCTTGCCGCCGGCAATGTCGAACGCGCGGCGCACCTGCTGCACGGCGCCCTCGATCGCATATTGGATCAGTTCCTCATGCCGCTCGCGCCGGGTGAGGGCGCGATAGATTTGCGGGATGATGCGCCCTTCCGCGTCATAGCTGTCGGCATTGACGGCGGAAACGGTGCCGATGCCGCCGGCCGCGGCCCAGGCGCCGGCGCTGGCATGGTTGGTCGCGGCGACGCCCTTGCCACCCTCGATCAGCGGCCACACCTCATGGCCGCCATATTGGATCGGCCTGATCCCTTTGAACACCGAAACGTCTCTCCAGCCAGATGCCTTAATTTAACCGCTATTCGGCCAAATTCGATAATGGAGCAACCTATTTCAGGGCGCCGGGACGGCGGGCAACGCTCTCGTAAAGCGTGGCATAGGCGGCCACCATCTGAGCCTCGTCATATTCGGCCTGTGCTTTCAGCCGGTTGGCAGCGCCCAGCGTCGCGCGCAGGGCGGGATCGGCGGCCAGTTGCTGCAAGAGATCGCGCAGCAAAACTTCGTGCCGTTCGCCGGGCAGGAAGCGGCGATTCTCGTCCGACAGCATCAGCGGCACGTCCCCCACCGGGGGCGCCGCCACCGGCAGGCCCGCCGCCATCGCCTCCACTACCGAGATCGGGAACTGCTCGCTGAGCGAGGACAGCGCAAAAATGTCGAACAGCCCGACATAGCGCGCCGGGTCCGCCAGAAAGCCGGGCAGCACCAGCCGGTCGGCCATGCCCATCGCCATTGCCGCCGCCTGGATGGCGGCACGCTCCGGCCCCTCCCCCACAATCACCAGCCGCACCCGCGCGGAAACACCGGCGGCGGCGCGCACCAGCATCGGCAGGTCCTTCACCGCGCGCAGCCCGGCCAGCGTGCCGATCACCACCTCGCCCTTGTCCTTCGCCGCACGAAAGCCGGGAATCGCGCGCGCAGACGGCGCCACCAGATAGCGCGCTGTATCGATGCCGTTGGCGATGCGGTGGACGCGCCCGCGCGGCTGCTTCCACACGTTGAGCGCGATTGCCTCCAGCGTCTGCGACGGCACCACCAGCGCATCGGCAGCGCCCAGCGCGACGCGGCGGTAATAGTTGCGCTCGCGCTTCAGCCCGCGCGCCTCGTCCGCATTGAAGCCGTCCTCATGGTGGACAAGGCCCGGCTGCCCCTTGGTGAACACCCGGCGCGCCATCACCCCGTCGATCGCGCCCCAATTATAGGTCAGCACCAGATCGAAACGCTGCATGTAGCGCGCAATCGCCTGATAGCGGTCCACCGATGGCCGCCCGGTCAGCGGCGGCGGGTTCTGCGCGATTTCATAGGAAATGCCCTTGGCAATCGCTTCGCGCGCGCCCGTTTCGCCGGGCACGCCGGAGACGATGGTGTGCCGCGCCCGATCCCCGAACAGGTTCATCAGCCGCACGGCGCGCGCTTCCTTGCCGCCCAGGTTGAAGCTGGAATGAAGGTGCAGAATGTTCAGCGGTTGTGGCATCGGCAGTCAGCATCAGAGGAAAGCCCGCCTAATGCCCGCGCCGGCGCCGATCCGCAATCCGCCCGGTGCAATGCCCCCTCGTGTTGCCGGCACCGATGCGCTATTCTCATCGCTCACGCGACGGCGGGTGAAGATGCCGAAAAAGCTGGCGATTTTCTGCGATGGCACGTGGCAGGGGCTGCGCAACCGGGCGTTCACCAATGTCGTGAAGCTCGCCCGCACCGTTGCCGCGCATAGCGAGGATGGGCGCCAGCAGATCGTCTTTTATGACGAGGGTGTCGGCGTCACCTCCGACGTATCGCCGCTGGTTGATCTGCTGACGCGTTATCTGGGCGGCGCCTTTGGCCGGGGGCTGACCCGCAAGATCGAACAGGCCTATCAGTTTCTGGTCGTCAACTACGAACCTGGTGACGACATCTATGTCTTCGGCTTCAGCCGTGGCGCCTACACCGCGCGCAGCCTGTGCGGGCTGATCCGCAAATGCGGCATCGTGCGCCGCGATGCCTTTGCCCGCATTCCCGAAGCACTGAAGCTCTATCGCAACAACCTTCACCCCGCAGACCCGCGCATGGTGGCGTTCCGGCGCCATTACACGCACGAACTGGCAACGGGGAAAGAGGATTATGATCGGCTCGGCATGGCCGATTGCGCCCTGCCGGACCAGCCGATGCGCACCGCCCACCGCCAGCACCTATACCAGTACCGCCCCGATGGCTGTTATCGGCTGATGTTCGCCGGCATCTGGGACACGGTGGGGGCGCTTGGCGTGCCGCGCCGGTTCGACCTGCTGAACCTCGACCGGGATTATCGCTTTCACGACACGCAGGCGTCGTCGCTGATCGCCAGCATCCGCCATGCGGTGGCCGGCAACGAACAGCGCATCGATTTCGACGTAACGCCCTTCTCCAACCTCGACACATTGAACAACGCCTGGGCGCGGGCGACCTGCTGGGACGTGAACGATCGCGCGGCGGCAAATTTCGTGCCCTATAATCACCGCCCCTATCAGGAACGCTGGTTCCCGGGCGATCATGGCGCCGTGGGCGGCGGCACGGAGGATAGCGCTCTTTCTGCTGCCGCGCTGCTTTGGATGGCGGAAGGCGCGCGCTCGGCTGGCCTGTCGTTCAACCCCGACCCCGACCTGCCACTGGGCGAAGCAGCAAGGATCGCCAACCCGCTGGGGCCGCTGGGCGGCAGTGGCAGCATCCGCGCGCCGCGTGGCAGAAGGCGCCGCGCCGGCCCCGCCAATCACGACCAGATCGCCGCGCAGAGCCGGCTGCGGTTCCTGCGCGACCGAGACTATCGACCGCCCAATCTGCTGCCGGGGCTGAAGGCAGGCGGCGGGCGCGACGGGCCGCCGCCAGCCGGCTTTCCCCCGGCCGCCTGAACGATCAGGCCGGCACCGCCGCCGCCACCCGCGCCAGCAACCGTTCGATTGCGGGTGCGGCCTCCGGCTCATCCAGCGTCGGCGCATGGCCGGTGCGCGGCACGGTGACGAGTTCTGCACCCGGAATTTCCGCCACCATCCGCTCTGCCACCGGCGCGGGCAGAATGTCGGAGCGTTCGCCGCGCACGATCAGCACCGGCGCGCCCTTCACCTGATCCAGAGCGCGCCACATGTCCGGCCCCGCCTCATTCCCCGGCACGCGGAACGGCTCGGCGATCTTCAGATCGTAATCGAG
This sequence comes from Sphingomonas sp., assembly GCF_019746015.1. Taxonomy (GTDB): domain Bacteria; phylum Pseudomonadota; class Alphaproteobacteria; order Sphingomonadales; family Sphingomonadaceae; genus Sphingomonas. The sequence continues at coordinate 68,008 of NZ_JAIESM010000032.1, forward strand.
CACGATCCGCCCGGCGCTGGTCAGCCGGTAGAGCCGCTTTGCCATCGCGATCCAGTCGGTGATCTGGTAGTCGGGATAGACATCGGCATTGCTCTCCGCCAGCGCGCGCGCGGCGTGGACCCAGGTCGGCCAGCTGCTCGCGCGGCCGACATAGCCGCGGATGCGCGCGAGGCCCGCCGGGTCGATCTCCGGCCCGACATCGTTGAGCAACAGGCCGGCGAGCGTCTCGCGCGCCGCACCGGCCAGCAGCATCGCCACAATGCCGCCCAGCGAGGTGCCGAAGGCGACGTAGCGCGGCGCCTCGATCGCCTCCAGCAGCGCCTCGACATCCTGCACATAGGTGAGCGGGGCATAGCTCATCGGGTCGCGCGCATAGGCGCTTTCACCGCGCCCGCGAAAATCAACCGCGATCACCCGCCAGTCCGTGCACAGCCGCTCGGCCAACCGCTCGAAATCGCGCGCATTGCGGGTCAGGCCGGGCAGGCACAGGATCGGCGGGCGCCCGGCGGCGGCGTCCGCATCGGCCGGCGCATAATCGCGCGCGTGCAGCCGCAGATTGTCGCGCGACCACCAGAACAGATCTTTGTACGCCGCCATGGTTGCGCCTTTCGCCATTTTCGCGTCCATATCGCGCGATGACCAGCGACCTGCAACCGGCCTTCCGCCCCGAAACTTCGATCCTCGCGCTGGGCGGGGAATTTTACGATGCCGTGCGTCCGGCCGACTTCCCCCAGGCAACCCTGCGCTTCCGCAACCAGCGCTGGGCCGCGCGCGTGGGCCTGGGCGCGTTGAGCGATGAGGACTGGGTGCGCCACTTCGCCCGGTTCGAGGCGCTGCCGGGGTCGCTGCCGCAGCCGCTGGCGCTGCGCTATCACGGCCATCAGTTCCGCGTGTACAACCCCGATATCGGCGACGGGCGCGGTTTTTTGTTCGCGCAGCTGCGTGACGATGGCGGCCGGCTGCTCGACCTTGGCACCAAGGGGTCCGGCCAGACGCCCTATAGCCGGTTCGGCGACGGCCGGCTGACGCTGAAGGGCGGCGTGCGCGAAATCCTGGCCACCGAAATGCTGGAGGCGCTGGGCGTCGACACCTCCAAGACCTTCTCGCTGATCGAAACCGGCGAGGCGCTCGATCGCGGCGATGAGCCCTCCCCCACCCGCTCGGCGGTGCTGGTGCGCCTCAGCCACGGCCATATCCGCATCGGCAGCTTCCAGCGGCTGGCCTATTTCAAGGACGAGGCGGGGCTGCGGACGCTGACCGACTATGTGCTGCGCCATTATTTCGACGATGCGAGCGGCGACCCGCTGCGCCTGCTCGACCATGTCGTTGCGCGCACCGCCCGGCTGGCGGGCCAGCTGATGGCGGCAGGCTTCGTGCACGGCGTGCTCAATTCGGACAATATCAACGTGACCGGCGAAAGCTTCGACTATGGCCCGTGGCGGTTCGCCCCCGGCTGGGACCCGGGCTTTACCGCGGCCTATTTCGACCATCAGGGCCTCTACGCCTTTGGCCGCCAGCCGGAGGCGATCCACTGGGATGCGATGCAGCTGGCGGTGTCGCTGCGCGCGGTTGCGGCGGACGAGCCGATGATCGCCATTCTCGACCAGTTCGCGCCGCGCTATCGCGCCGCTGTGGCCGCCGCCCTGCTGTGGCGGCTGGGGGTGAAGCCCGGTGGCGACGACCAGGCGCTTGCCGCCGCCATCGAGCACGGGCTGACGGAAAGCCAGGCGCCCGTCGCCGACTTCTTCCATGCGAGCTTTGGCGGCACCATTGCCGACAGCTTCGGCCCCGCCTTTGCCGAGGCGCGCCAGCGGCTGCAATCCTATGCCCCCCGCAAGGCGCGCGGCCTGTATTGGCAGGGCGCGCCGTGCGCGATGCTGATCGACGAGGTGGAGGCCATCTGGGCAGCCATCGACCAGCGCGACGACTGGCAACCGCTCCACGCCAAGATCGACCAGATCCGCGCGATGGGCACAGCGCTTGCCGATTGAGCGCTCCACCCTTGGCAAAACGGCATTGTCTGGGGCAAGAGCGTCGCCTAGAGGACCAAGATGCTCGGACAGGAAATCGTTTCCACCGAACCCATGACCGGCGCCGTGCTGTGGCGCGGCATGCCTGGCAGCGTGGATGAGGAAGTCGGAATCGCGCGCGGCAGCTGGGCTGCCTGGGCCGCGCAGCCGGTTGCCTTCCGCATTGAAACGCTGCGCCGCTTCGCCAATGTGGTGCAGGGCAAATATGATGAGTTCGCCACGCTGATCGCGCGCGAAACCGGCAAGCCGCTGTGGGAGGCCAAGACCGAAGTCGATTCGGTGATGGCCAAGGTGAACATCAGCGCCAGCGCCTATGCCGAGCGCACGCCGCAGCGCCGGATGGACAGCCAGATGACCGGCCGGGTCGCGCTGCGCCACAAGCCGCACGGGGTGCTGGCGGTGCTGGGGCCGTACAACTTCCCCGCGCACCTGCCCAACGGCCATATCGTGCCGGCGCTGCTGGCCGGCAATGCGGTGGTGTTCAAACCGTCTGAAAAGACGCCGGCGACCGGCGCCTTTCTCGTTCAGTGCTTCCATGAAGCCGGCGTGCCGCAGGGCTGTGTGCGGCTGCTGATCGGCGGCCCGGCAGAGGGCAAGGCGCTGGCCGGCCATGCCGATATCGACGGGTTGCTGTTCACCGGCTCGGCCCGCACCGGCATCGCGCTCAACCGCGCCTTTGCCGACAAGCCGGAAAAGATCCTGGCGCTGGAGATGGGCGGCAACAATCCCATTCTGGTGTGGGACACGCCCGACCTGTCGGCCGCTGCCACGCTGATCGTGCAGTCCGCCTTCACCACCGCCGGCCAGCGCTGCACCGCGGCGCGGCGGCTTATTGTCGATGAAAGGCTGTACGAGCCGCTGATGATCGAGCTGACCAAGCTGCTCGACCGGCTGATCGTGGGCGGGCCGCTCGATGATCCGCAGCCCTTCATGGGGCCGGTGATCGACAATGAATCGGCCGACATGCTGCAGGAAAGCTTCCTGGCGCTGATGTCGCGCGGCGGGCGGCCCCTGCGCCACATGCAGCGGGCACAGGATGCGCGCCCGCTGCTCACCCCCGGCATTATCGACGTGACCGAGATGAACGACCGGCCCGATATCGAGCTGTTCGGCCCCATCCTGCAGCTGATCCGCAAGACGCGGTTCGAGGATGCGATTATCGAGGCGAACAATACGCGCTACGGCCTGTCCGCCTCGCTGATCAGCCAGGACCCCAAACTTTACGATCAGTTCTGGGCCAATGCCCGCGCTGGCATCGTCAACTGGAACAAGCCGACCAATGGCGCCTCCTCCTCGGCGCCGTTCGGCGGCATCGGCTGGTCGGGCAATCATCGCCCCAGCGCCTATTACGCCGCCGATTATTGCGCCTATCCGGTAGTGTCGTCGGAAGCGGAACAGGCACGCGCGCTGATCGGCATCGGCCTGCGCGACGGCTAGGCAGCGGCAAAGTTTCGCTTCGCCCGCGCCAAGCCTTCCTTCGATTGCGCGAGGGGCACTTCGGGCGCATGGGCGGGGGCATGACGACTCTTCCCCCCGGCGCGCCAGCGGGCCGCGTCATTCTGGTCGGTGCCGGCCCGGGCGACCCCGATCTGCTCACGCTGCGCGCCGCCCGGGCTCTCTCTATGGCGGATGTCGTTGTGCATGACGGCCTGATCGACCCCGCCGTCCTCGATCTGGCACCCGCCGGCGCCCGGCGCATCTCGGTCGCCAAGCGGCGCGCACGCCACACTTTGCCGCAGGCGGCGATCAACGCGCTGCTGGTGGCAGAGGCACAGACGGGCGCCACCGTCGTGCGGCTGAAGGGCGGCGATCCGTTCGTGTTCGGGCGCGGGGGCGAGGAAGCCGCAGCCGTCCGCGCCGCCGGCATCGCGGTGGAGGTGATCCCCGGCATCTCGGCGGCGCTCGGCGGCGCGGCGCAGGCGATGCTCCCCCTCACCCACCGCGACCATGCGAGCGCGGTCAGCTTCGTTGCCGGCCAGTGCCAGGGCCTTGCCGAACAGAATTGGGCGGGGCTGGCCGGGCATGGCCGCACCCTTGTCATCTACATGGGCGTCGCCACTGCCACCCAAATTGCCGACAAGCTGATTGCCGATGGCGTGGCGCCCGACATGCCGGTGGCGGTACTGGAACGGGTCACGCTGGCGGGCGCCCGGGCGATGAAGACGCTGCTCGCCGATCTGGGCGCGATGGTCGCGCGCGAGCAGGTGCAGAGCCCGGCGGTGATCGTGGTCGGCGCGGTGGTCGAGCTGTCCGACGCGCAGTCGCGGCTCGCCGCCTTCGCCCGGCAGGCCGAAATGGAGGCAGGCGCATGAAGATATTGACGGGCAACGATCTGCGCTCCGGCGACGTGCTGTGGTGGGCCGGCGACGGCTGGTCGCGCTATGTGGCGCAGGCGATCGATGTCGGCGAATGCGGCAGCGCCATCGCCCAGGCCGAGGAAGGCGCGCGCCGCATCAACGCCCCCTATGTCATCGACGCGGTGCCCACGCCCGAGGGGCCACGCCCGGCGCATATCAAGGACCGGGTGCGCGCGCTCGGCCCCACCGTCCGCCCCGACCTGACGCTGAAGCCCGCCGATCCGCTGGCCAGCGAATGGGTGATCTGATGCCGCTGCCGGCGCTTCTGCCACTCCCCCTGCTGCTCGCCGCCGCCCCGGCTGCGCCCGTGCCCGCCGCGCCGACGCTCGTCATCGAACGCACGCTGCTGAAGGCGGCGCCCGGCAAGCGCGAGGCGCTGGCGCGGTTCATTGTCGCCAACTGGTTCGCGATGGACCGGATCGCGGTGTCGCAGCGGCTGTTCACCGGCTATCGCCTGTATGAGAATGCGGCCGGCGCCGATGCCGCCTGGGATCTGGCGGTCGAGGTCGGCTATCCCAACCCCGCCGGCTATGACGACTCGGCGGTGCAGGCGCGCTTTGCTGCGATCCGCGCCGCCCACCGCACCGTGCCGATCGACGGACAGGTGCTGGCCGATCTTGGCCGCATCATCGGCAGTGAACGCCTGCGTCCCCGCGAAGGAAGCTGAACCATGTATCGTTACGACCAATATGACCAGGCGATCGTCGATGCGCGCGTGGCTGAGTTCCGCGATCAGGTCGACCGCCGCCTGTCGGGCGCCCTGTCGGAGGATCAGTTCAAGCCGCTGCGGCTGATGAACGGGCTCTATCTGCAGCTGCACGCCTATATGCTGCGCGTCGCCATTCCCTATGGCACGCTGTCGGGGCGGCAGATGCGGATGCTGGCGCATGTCGCGCGGCGCTATGACCGGGGCTATGGCCATTTCACCACGCGCCAGAACATCCAGTATAACTGGATCAAGCTGGCCGAGGCGCCGGACATTCTGGCCGAGCTGGCAACGGTGGAGATGCACGCCATTCAGACCAGCGGCAACTGCATCCGCAACATCAGTTCGGACCAATATGCCGGCGCCGCCGCCGATGAGGTGGCAGACCCCCGCCCCTGGGCCGAGCTGCTGCGCCAGTGGAGCAGCTTCCACCCCGAATTCAGCTATCTGCCGCGCAAGTTCAAGATCGCGGTGATCGCTGCGGACGAGGATCGCGCGGCGATGCGGCTGCACGATATCGGCATCCAGCTGGTGAAGCGCGACGGGCGGCTGGGGGCGGCCTTCTATGTCGGCGGGGGCATGGGGCGCACGCCGATGATTGCGCCGCTGATCAAGGATTTCGTGCCGATCGAGGATTTCCTCAGCTATGCCGAGGCGTGCCTGCGCGTCTACAACCGCTATGGCCGGCGCGACAATATCTACAAGGCGCGCATCAAGATCCTGATCCACGAGCTGGGCGCCGAAGATTATGCGCGGCAGGTGGAAGCCGAATTCGCGCAGGTGAAGGCACTGGGGCTGGACCCGCCGGCGGCCGAGCTGGAGCGGATCGCTGCCGGCTTCGCGCCGCCGCCGTTCGAGGCCGGGCTGGCGGACGAGATCGACCGCACCGACCCCGGCTTTGCCGCCTGGGTGGAGCGCAACGTCGCCCCCCACCGCGTGCCCGGCTATGCCATCGCCAATATCAGCCTGAAGCCGGTGGGCGGCATTCCGGGCGATGCAAGCGCGGAGCAGATGGACCTGATCGCCGACCTGGCCGAACGCTATTCGTTCGACGAAGTCCGCGTCACCCATGCGCAGAACCTGGTCCTGCCGCATGTCCGCAAGGCCGATCTGCGCGCGGTTTACGATGCGCTGGCCGGCGCGGGGCTGGCGACCGCCAATCTTGATCTGATCAGCGACATCATCGCCTGCCCGGGCCTGGATTATTGCAGCCTGGCCAATGCCCGCTCGATCCCGGTGGCGCAGAAGATCGCGCAGCGCTTTGCCGATCCGGCGCGCCAGCGGGTGCTGGGCGAGCTGAAGCTGAAGATCAGCGGCTGCATCAACGCCTGCGGCCACCACCATGCCGGGCATATCGGCATTCTGGGCGTCGACCGCAAAGGCACCGAGAATTACCAGCTGCTGCTGGGCGGATCGGGCGCGGAAGATGTGAGCCTCGGCCGCATCACCGGCCCCGGTTTTGACGAGGACGGCATTGTCGATGCGGTGGAGCGGGTGACCGACCTGTATCTGGGCACGCGCGAAGACGGCGAACGCTTCATCGACACCTATCGCCGGCTGGGGTTCGAGCCGTTCAAGGAGGCGCTTTATGGATAATCTGCTGCGCTTTCGCGACGACGAGCCGCATGACGAGCCCGCCGTCACGCTCGACGCGTTCCTGGCCGGGCAGACCAATGCCACCGCGGTCAGGATCGAAGCGGGCGACGATGCCCGCGCGCTGCTGCCCCGGCTGGAGCAGCTGGCGCTGGTGGAGGTGAGCTTTCCCAGCTTTCGCGACGGGCGCGGCTATTCCACCGCGCGCATTCTGCGCGAGGCGGGCTATGCTGGCGAACTGCGCGCGGCGGGCGATGTGCTGGTCGACCAGATCGCCTTTATGCGCCGCTGCGGCTTTGACAGTTTCGCCCCCGAAAAGCCGGTCGATCCGGCGGTGCTGGACGCAGCGCTCGCGCGCTATCCAGCCGTCTATCAGGCGGCGGCCGATGGCGCGGTGCCGGTCTGGCGGCTGCGCCACGGCTGATCGGGTTCAGCCGCCCGGGTCGATCGCCGGGCCGGCATAGTCGCTGAAGCGCGTCACTTCGCGGTCGAAGAACAGGGTCGCCTTGCCGGTCGCGCCATGGCGGTGCTTGGAAATCAGCAGCTCGGTCAGGCCGAAAATCTTGTTGCCTTCCTCCGCCCAGGCGCGGTGCGCCTCGCTGTTCACATCGGTCGGCTCGCGGTTGTTGTGATAATAATCGTCGCGATAGACGAACCACACCATGTCGGCGTCCTGCTCGATCGAGCCTGATTCGCGCAGGTCCGACAGCTGGGGCCGTTTGTCCTCGCGGCTTTCCACCGCGCGGCTCAGCTGCGACAGCGCCAGCACCGCGACGCCCAGATCCTTGGCCATCGTCTTCAGGCCGCGGCTGATCTCCGAAATCTCGTTCACGCGGTTGTCGCTCGCCCGCGCGCTACCCGACAGCAGCTGCAGATAGTCGACCACCACCAGCCCGATCTGCCCGTCATGCTTGCGCTGCAGCCGGCGCATGCGCGTGTGCAGCCCCGCGATCGAGAGGCCGGCGGTATCGTCGATATAGAGCGGCAGTTCCTGCAGCGCGATCGACGCCTGGATCAGCCGGTCCATCTCCGCGCGAGTCAGCCCGCCCTTGCGCAGCGTTTCCGACGGCACCTGCGACTGTTCGGCCAGAATGCGGGTCGCCAGCTGGTCGGCCGACATTTCCAGGCTGAAAAAGGCAACCTTGGTGCCCTTGTTCTTGTCCAGCGTGATGCCGTCGCGCTGGTCGTTCAGGAAGCGTTGCGCCGCGTTGAAGGCAATGTTGGTGGCCAGCGAGGTTTTGCCCATGCCCGGCCGCCCGGCCAGAATGATGAGGTCGGACTTGTGCAGGCCGCTGGTCTTCGAGTTCACCGCGTCGAGCCCGGTGGTGATGCCCGACAGGCCACCGCCGGCATTCTGCGCGCGCTCCACCATCTGCAGCGCCATCTTGGCGGCGGCGTCGAAGCTTTTCACCGTCTTGTCGGTCACGCCGTCGCCGGCAATCTTGAACAGCGCTTCTTCCGCCACTTCGATCTGCTTGCGCGGGTCGATCTCGGTCGCGGTGTCGAACGCGCGGTCGACCAGATCGCGCCCCACCCCGATCAGCGTGCGCAGCATCGCCAGGTCGCGCAGCTGCTGGGCAAAGTCGCGCGCGCCGAGCAGGCCGGCGGCGCCGCTGCTGGTCAGCTGCGTCAGATAGCCGGTGCCGCCCAGCGCCGCCATCCCCTCATCCCCGTCGAACATCGGCTTCAGCGTGACCGGCGAGGCGAGCAGCCCGGCCTTGCGCACGGTGCGGACCGCCTCAAGGATGCGGCCGTGCAGCGGCTCGAAGAAATGCTCCGCGCTCAGCCCGTCGAGCATGTCGTCGGCAATGCGCGAATCGATCAGCATCGCGCCGAGCAGCGCGGCTTCGGCATCCAGATTGTGGGGCAGCGCGCGCGGCGCGATCGACGCAGGTTGAACGGGAGCTGTGGCCATCCCCCGCTCTTGTCACTGCCTGCGGCCCCGCTCAAGGCCGCGCTGCCCCACACGGCTGTGGATAAGGGGGATGGTGGCGGGCGTGCGCTCACCTGCCCTGTTGATTCCGCCGCGCGCACGCCCGATACGGCGCATTCATGGCCGACCCGCGCATCATCGACATCACGCTCGACGAGCATACGATCCTGTGGCGCAGCGCCGACATCGAACAGGAACGGCGCATTGCCATTTTCGACCTGATCGAGGGCAATTATTTCAAGCCGGCGCGCGACTATCCCGATGGCTATGCCGGGCCATTTCGCGTCGCGCTGAGCGTGGAGGAAGGACGGCTGGTGATTGCGATCAACCGCGACGATGGCAGCCTGCTGGAAACCTTCATCCTCGGCCTTGGCCGCTTCCGCCGGCCGATCAAGGATTATTTCGCGATCTGCGACAGCTATTACCAGGCGATCCGCCAGGCGACCGCGCAGCAGATCGAGACGGTCGACATGGCCCGGCGCGCCATCCACAACGAGGCGGCCGAGCTGCTGATGGAACGGCTGGACGGCAAGATCGAGATTGACTTTGATACCGCCCGCAGGCTGTTTACCCTTATCTGCGTTCTGCACATCAAGGGGGCGTAATGCGGCGTTATTACAGACGCATGCTGGCGTTCGGCCTGCCCGTCATCGCGCTCAGCCTGACGGCGGCGGCAGGGTGGCAGGGCGCGACCAGCTGGCGCCCCAGCGACACGAACTACCGCTTTCAGGGCATCGATGTGGGCGCCGAACAGGGGCCGATCGAATGGTTCACCCTGCGCGACCAGCATGTCGATTTCGTCTATCTGATCGCCACACGGGCCGCGACGCAGCGCGACCCGGCGTTCGAGGCCGGCTGGCGCGGCGTTTACGGCGCGGCGCTGCGGCGCGGGGCGATCCACGTCTATTCGCTGTGCCACCTGGCGAGCGACCAGGGCAACAATTTCAACACCACCGTGCCGCGCACGGCCGACGCGCTGCCGCCGGCGATCCTGCTCGATTTCCAGCCCGATTGCGCCGCCCGCCCCGCGCGCGAGGTGGTGCTGGGCGAGCTGGAAGTGCTGATCGCGATGATCGAGGGGCATAGCGGCAAGCCGGTGCTGCTGAAGACCAGCGCGGCGTTCGACCGATATTACGGGGTGAGCGAGGCGATTGGCCGGCCGATCTGGTCGATCGGCAATTTCTTCCCGCCCAGCTATGCCGCGCGCCCGTGGCGGATGTGGCAGGCCAGCGACATGCGCCGGATCGAGGGCGCCGCGCAGCCGGTGCGCTGGAACGTGGTGGCGCCATGAACGACGCGCTGAGCCAGGCGGATGCCGAACTGGTCGCCGCCGCGCGCGCCGCCGCCGGTCGGGCCTATGCCCCCTATTCGCGCTTTGCGGTGGGGGCGGCGCTGCGCCTGTCGGACGGCAGCATCGTGATCGGCGCCAATGTCGAAAATGCCAGCTACGGCCTGTCGCTGTGCGCCGAGACGGTCGCGGTGGCGAGCGCCAGCGTACAGGGGCGGCTGGCCGATATCGTGGCGGTGGCGGTGGCCGGCGGGCCGATGGCGGGGGATGCACCGGGCGGCGATGCGCCGGTCATGCCCTGTGGTCGCTGCCGCCAGATCCTCAACGAAGCCGCGTCGCTGGGCGGGCGCGACCTGCCGGTGCTGTGCACCGGGGCGGCCGGCGGCGCGGTTGCGCGGCTGACGCTGTCGCACCTGCTGCCGCATGCCTTTGGCCCGGCGAGCCTTGCCTGACCGCCCCCATTTCAAGGAGCCCTCATGTCGATCATGTCAGACCGCTGGATCCGCGAGCAGGCGCTGACGCACGGCATGATCGAGCCGTTCGTCGAGAGCCAGCGGCGCGACGGCTGCATCAGCTATGGCCTGTCCTCCTATGGCTATGACGCGCGGGTGGCAGACGAGTTCAAGATCTTCACCAATGTCGATTCCGCGGTGGTGGACCCCAAGGATTTCGCCGCGAACAGCTTTGTCGACCGCAAGACCGATGTCTGCGTCATTCCGCCCAACAGCTTTGCGCTGGCGCGGACGGTGGAATATTTCCGCGTGCCGCGTGACGTGCTCGTCATTTGCCTCGGCAAATCGACCTATGCGCGCTGTGGCATCATCGTGAATGTCACCCCGCTCGAGCCCGGGTGGGAGGGGCATGTGACGCTTGAATTTTCGAACACCACGCCGCTCCCCGCGCGCATCTATGCCAATGAAGGCGCGTGCCAGTTCCTCTTCCTGCAGGGCAACGAGCCGTGCGAGGTGAGCTATGCCGACCGCGCCGGCAAATATATGGGCCAGCGCGGCGTCACCCTGCCCCGGCTTTAGGCTGACTTACCCCTCCTCTGAAGGGGAGGGGACGGGGGTGGGGCCGCGCTGCACAAGGCGCGCGATCGGTCATACGCCCCACCCCAACCCCTCCCCTGAAGGGGAGGGGCTTGAGCAGCGCGGCACGGACGGCCCGCAGCCATGCCAGCCCCCACCGCCAACGAAAAAAGGGGCGGCACCCATGGCACCGCCCCTTCATTCAGGCCTGACGACGATCGTCAGAAATCGTTGCGGTACTGTTCGTTGCCGACAAAGCCCAGCTTGCCGACGCCGGAACGACGCACCACCGCCAGCACGCGATCGACCGTTTCATAACGCGCGTCAGGCGTCGGCTGGAACTGCAGTTCCGGCTCCGGGTTCATCAGTTTGGTCTGCTCCAGATAGTCAGCCAGCGTCGCATCATCGACCGGGCTGCCGTTCCAGAACGTCTTGCCGGTCGCGTCGATCACGATCTTGTTCTTCACCGGATTCGGGTCGCCCGGATTTTGATTCTGCGGCAGATCCACCTTCACCGCGTGCGTCTGAATCGGGATGGTGATGATGAACATGATGAGAAGCACCAGCAGCACGTCGATCAACGGCGTGGTGTTCATTTCCATCATCGGCTCGCCATCATCGCTGCCGCCGCTCATTGCCATGTCGGATACTCCAATATTCTCTAGATGCGGTGATTACAGGCGGCCGATCGTCTCGCCGGGGGGCGGTTCGGAAATGAAGCCGACCTTGGCAAAGCCTGCGCGCTGCATCGTGTAGATGGTGCCGCCGACGCAGCGATAGGGGGTGTCCACGTCGCCGCGGATATGCGCCTCGGGCAGATTGTCCGCCGTCAGATCGCTCCCGAGCCGCTTCACCTCGGCTTCCAGCTTCTTCACTGCCTTGTCGAGCAGTTCCTGGCTGGTGACGCGCGTCAGGTTCCAATACACCTCGCACTCGCCGCCCGGGCCGGCGCGCACCGTCAGCGACACATTTTCCGGCTTGGTCACGGTCGGGTCATAGCGCACATCGGGCAGCTTGACCTTGATCGCCTGAACCACCACCGGCACCGCGATCAGGAAGATGATGAGCAGAACCAACATCACGTCGACGAGCGGCGTGGTGTTGATGTCCGACATTGGTTTTTCGGTGGCGCCGTCGCCACCTGTGCTGATCGCCATTTGCGAACTATCCTCTCTCGTTCAACACAAACGCTGGGCGGGATGGCCGGCCAGCGCCGCCGGGCATGCCCACTGGCCGCCCGGCGGGGAGGGTTCAGGCCGCCGTCGGCTTGGTCGCGGTGGCGGTGGTCGCCGGCTTCGGCGCCGCCTTGGCGGGAGCCGCCGGGCGGACCGCACCGTTCGACGCGATGAAGCCGAGCACGTCGTTCGAGAACGCGCCCAGATCTTCGGCGATGCGCTTGTTGCGGCGCTGCAGCAGGTTGTAGCCGAGCACCGCCGGCACCGCGACGACCAGGCCGAACGCGGTCATGATGAGCGCTTCACCCACCGGGCCGGCGACGGTGTCGATCGAGGCCGAACCAGCCAGACCGATCTTGATCAGCGCGCGGTAGATGCCGACCACGGTGCCGAACAGGCCGATGAACGGCGCGGTCGCGCCGACGGTGGCGAGGAAGGCCAGGCCACCGCCCAGCTGCGAATTGATCGACGCTTCCGAACGCGCCAGCGAACCATGCACCCAGTCATGCGCTTCGACCGGATCGGTCAGCTTGCCATGCTGTTCCTGCGCGGTCAGGCCGTCGTCGACGATCTGGCGATAGGCCGAGTTCGGCTCCAGCTTGGCAGCACCTTCGCGCAGCGACGTGGCATTCCAGAACGTGGAGCGCACGCGCTTGGTCTGCGCGTTGATCTTCGACTGTTCGAACATCTTCACGAAGAAGATGTAGAGCGAGACGAACAGCATGAAGGTGAGGATGCCGGCAACGGACCAGGCGATCACGCCGCCCTGCTGCAAGGCTTCCCAGAAACCATAGGGATTCTTCTTTTCGGCGCCCCCGGCGGCGGCAGTGAGAATGGTGATCAGCATAGTCTCTTTCCTTATTGGTCGGTCTTGGCCTGAAATAACGCCGGCGCCTCAAGCCCCCTGAAGGCCAAGCAGCGCCGGCAATCCGTTATTCGTCTACAAGCTGCCAGCGCACCGGCAGGGTTACGGTCGATTCCACCGGCTTGCCGTCGGCATCCTTGGCGGGATCATAGCGACCGGCGCTGCGCGCACGGCGGCAGGTGGTGTCGTCCAGCTCGCTGTTGCCGCTCGACGTCTGCACGCGGCAATCCGAAACGCGGCCCTGCACGTTAATCGTCAGCGCCACGACCACGCGGCCCTGAATGCCTTCGCGCTTGGCCGAGGACGGGTAGTAATCGCTGGGGAACCAGTCACCCGGGTTGCCGCGCGGCTTTGCACGAACGCTGAGATTGGGCTTGGGCGGCGCCGGCGGCGTCACCGGTCCCGGCGGCGCGGCCACCATCACCGGCGGCGCGGCCGGCGGCGGCGTGGCGGTGGTGGTGATGTTCACCGGCGGCGACGGCGTCTGCACGATCGCGGGCGGCGCGACGACCGGCGGTGCGGTCTGCTGCTGAACCTCTTGCGGCTCTTCCGGCGGCGGGGGCGGCGGTGGGGGCGGCGGGGGCGGCGCCACGTCGAAGGTGTTCAGCTTTTCAGCCACCTTCTTGTACGCCTGGAACGCGAGGCCCGTGACGAAGGCATAGCCCAGCACCGCCATGAGGAAGCTGACGATAACGATCGCCACAACCCGCGTTCCGCCGTCATTCCGGTCTGCATATGCCATTCAGATCTGTAACTCCTGTTCACGCCGACATCACTTTACCGCCCGGCCCCGACCGTCGGGGTCGCTCGGCGGATGCCGTGCGCTTATTTCTGCCCTACAGGGCTCAAGTCTCTATCGCCCACGCCGGACCGACGCAAACGCTTTGTCTCCCGCAACAAACCTGCCAGCGCGGCGTGGCAGAATTATTTCTGTATCACAAACCCCGGCTGGGCTAGCATCATCATTATGCAGAACACCCGGAAAATCGCGCTAATCGCCATAATTTTCGCCCTTTTTCCGCCATTTTTCAGCCCCGCTGCCGCCCAGCGTGCGGCACCGCCGCCCCCGCCGGTACCCAGCTATGCGCGCGTGGCCGAACTGGTGCTGGGGGCGCCCGTCATCATCGATTCGGTGGTCCGCAGTGCCCAGAAACTGAAGCCGGCGGAATCGCCCGGCCTGCCGCCAAACCATGTCCGCTTCGACATTACCGCCGATGTTCGCGCCCTGATCCGGGGCAGTGATTCGGCCCCGGCGCGAATCAGCTATCTGGCCGATGTGCCGCTCGATGCGCGGGGGCGGCCGCCGAAACTGGCCAAGCAGCGCGTGCTACTGTTCGGCCGCGCGGTGCCCGGCAGGGCGGACCAGATCCAGCTGACCGCGCTTGCCGCCCAGCAGCCATGGAGCGCGCCGCTCGACGCGCTCACCCGCCGCATCGCCGCCGAAGTGGTGGACCCAGCCGCGCCGCCGGCGATCAGCGGCATCGGCAATGCCTTTCACGTGCCCGGCACCCTGCCCGGCGAGGGCGAAACGCAGATCTTCCTCAACACACCCGATGGGCGCCCGGTGTCGATCAACATCATCCGCCGCCCGGGCGAAGCGGTGCGCTGGGGCGTGGCGCTGAGCGAGATTGTGGACGAGGCCGCCGCCCCGCCGGCGCGCGACACGTTGCTCTGGTATCGGCTGGCCTGCCATCTGCCGCGCGCGCTGCCCGCCGGCGCCACCGCGACGATGGAGGCAGACGATGCCCGCGCCGCCCGCGCCGACTACGCCTTCGTCCTCGACGCGCTGGGGCCGTGCAGCTAGCGCGGCACAGGCGCTAGCCGACGGTCAGCAGCTGCCCGGTGGTCGCGCTGGCGCCGATGAGGAAAGCAACGGCCGCATCGACATCCTCCGCCCGCGCCGCGCGCCACCGCGCACAGCCGGGTGGCGGGTGCCAGCTCCAGCGCCAGCGGCCCCAGCGCCGCCGCGATCTGCGCGCGCTCGACCGGGTCGATGCCGGGCGCGAGCACCAGCACCACCGCAGCCCCCCTCGCCGCGCGCATCCGCGCAATGGCGTCCGCCGCCGTCGCCCCGTCGTCCAGCTCGATGCGCACGCTCACCGCCGGTGGCGCAGCAGCGTGATGCCGATCGCCTCGCCCTGTTCCGAAATGGCGAGCTTGACGATCTTCACCTTCACCCAGCGCACGCGCGCATCCTGCAGCATCAGCGTTTCGGCGATATGGTCGGCCACCGCCTCGATGAGCGTGAAGTGGACGCCGGGCGGCAGCGCCTCGGTCGCCGCGCGCTTCAGGTCCATATAGTTTTTCGACGTGGCGAGCGGCGTATCGGGCGCGAAATGCGCGGGCGCTTCCAGCTCCAGCGTGATCGAAATGCGCAGCGGCTGCGGCAGGTGGGTTTCTTCGGAATAGATGCCGGTCAGCACCGGCACCTCGATATCATGCACTTCCAGTTCGAGCCGATCGTCCACCAGGGCGCCTTTCGCAGTGTCGGCCGGCGCCCATAGCAGGTTATCGCGCGTGCGAAAGCCCGCCCAGCCTATACCTGAGCACGCCTATGCCTGAGCACACCTATGCCTGAGCACGCCTATGCCTGAGCACTGGGCCGGGCGCTCGCGGCGGCGTGCCAGCGCGCGATGGCCGATTCCGGCGCAGGGGCCGGCAGCCGGGCGGCGCGGGCAAAGTCGATCGTCACCAGCGCGGTGATGTCGGCAAAGCTGTAATGGTCGCCCGCCACCCATTCGCTGCCGCCCAGCCGCGCCTCCAGCGCCTCGGTAAAGGCGCCCCACATGATCGCGCCGCGCGTCGCCAGTTCCGGGATCAGCGGAATCGGCGGCCATTTGCCCGGTGCCCCCCGCCCCTCCATCGCCGGGCGGCTGTTGCGGAAGACATAGACGGCGGCGTTATAGCCTTCATGCTCGATGCGTCGCGTCCATGATTCGACCCGCGCAATCTCCAGCGCGGTGGTGCCGAACATCGGCGGCACGGGGTGCAGCGCCTCGAAATAGCGGCAGATCGCCGATGATTCGCAGATCACCTCGCCATGGTCCAGCTCCAGCGCGGGCACCACGCCGCGCGGGTTGATGGCGAGATACGCATCCTCCAGCTGCTGATTGGCGCGCAGGTCGACATCGACGCGCTCCACCTCCAGCCCCTTTTCGGCCAGATAGATGCGCACCCGGCGCGGGCTGGGCGCCCAGCTCGAATCATAGAGTTTCACCGCCACCTCCCCGGATTGACCCGCTTGGCGCTTGCAATGCCCAGCGGGCAGGCTATGCGCGCCGCGCTTTGCCTGTCCATGCCCCTTTTTGCCGGAGAGAGTCGATCGAGCTTCAGCCGCTCTCCGCCGCCCGCGATGCCGAGGTGGAAGCCCTGCTCGACGCCGCCTTTGGCAGCGACCGGCGCGGCCGCACCGCCTATGCCATTCGCGGGCCTGCGCGGGCGATTGCGGCGTTCAGTTTCGCCAGCATCGTCGATGGCGCGCTGCTGGGCTCGATCCAGTGTTTTCCGGTGCAGCTGCGCCACGATGAGGGCGGCGCGACGCCGCTGGTGATGGTGGGGCCGGTCGCGATCCGCGCCGATTGCCAGGGCCAGGGCCATGGCCGCGCGCTGATGGCGGCGAGCCTGGGCGCGGCGCGGGCGGCCGGCGTCGACGCGCTGATGCTGATCGGCGACCCCGACTATTACGGCCAGTTCGGCTTCACCGCCGCGCGCACCGCCTTGTGGCGCGCCCCCGGCCCGGTGGAGCGCCACCGCCTGCTCGCGCTGGGCGACGGCGCGCCGGATGTGGCGGGCATGCTGGGGCCGGCTTGAACGGGCGGTCCGATCAACGCGCCGTCTGCGCGATTTGCAGGGCCAGGCCGCACGGTGCATCGTCGCGCCGCCATGAAGATCGTCATCGTGCCTCATCGGGAAAGCTGGGCGGCGGACTTTGCGGCGCTGAGAGACAAGCTGCTCGGCGCCGCGCCGCCCGGCTCCTGTGTCCATCATATCGGATCGACGGCCGTCCCCGGACTGCCGGCCAAGGACGTGATCGATGTTCAGGTGACGGTGCCCGATCTAACCCTGGTGAACGACGACAGGTTCGAAAGCGCGGGTTTTCGGGCGACCAGCGTCTATCGCGATCATTGCCCGCCGGGGCTTGATCTGCCCGCCGTCGAACTGAGCAAGCGCCTGTTCAAGGGCACGGCGCGCACCGCCCATATCCATGTGCGGCAGCGGGGCTTCTTCAACCAGCGCTTTGCCCTGCTGTGCCGCGATTTCCTGCGCGCCCGCCCGGTGGCCGCTGCGGCCTATGCGCTGATCAAGCAGCGGCTGGCCGATCGCTTTCCCGATGATGCCGACTTTTATTACGGCATCAAGGACCCCGTGTTCGACATCATCGTGGAAGGCGCCAATGTCTGGGCCGAGGCAACGGGCTGGCGCGAACCCCCGGCGGACTGAGCAACGCGGGCGCGTCTGGTCCGGTCGGGGCCCGCTGCTGGCGCGCGCGCGCGACATCCGGGTGACGACAGTCGCCGTCGCACCATAAAATAGGGGACAGTCCCCTATTTTATGGTGGCGCCGAACCGGCGCGTCGACATCGCGGATGCCGCGCGGGTTGGCCCCCACCCCTTTACCTCGCGCCGCTGCGCGCTTACGCCACCGCCATGCCGATGCCGCCGCCCCCCGATCTTGCCGCGCTGTCGCTCGCCGAGATTGCCCGGCTGGTGGAGGAAGCGCGCCTGCCGCCGGTGGACAGCTGGCACCCCGCGCATTGCGGCCCCAGCGACATGCGCATCGCGCGCGACGGCACCTGGTTCCACCAGGGGTCGCCGATCGGGCGGATGGCGATGGTGCGGCTGTTCTCGCGCCTGCTGCGGCGGGAGGGTGATGGCAGCTATGTGCTGGTCACGCCCGTGGAAAAGCTCGACATCGCGGTGGAGGACGCGCCCTTTGTCGCGGTCGAGCTGAAGGCCGAAGGCGCGGGCGCGGACAGCCGGCTGGGCTTCCGCCTCAACACCGGCGACGTGGTGGTCGCCGGCCCCGATCATCCGCTGCGCTTTGCGCACGGGGCGGATGGCCCCCGCCCCTATCTGCTGGTGCGGCGCGGGCTGGAGGCGCTGATCGTGCGGCCGGTCTATTATGAGCTGGCCGAGCGGGCACTGGCGGCGGATGACGATCCGCCGGGCCTGTGGAGCAACGGCGCCTTCTTCCCCATCGGGGCCGCCGCATGACGCTGGCCGAGCGGTTGCGCCGGGCAGTGGCGGCAGTGCCCCCCGCCGATGCCGGGCTGCTGCGCGGCGACCATCCCGATGCCGGCGTGGGCGATGCGGCGACGCCCGCCGCGGTGCTGGTACCGATCACCACACGCGAGCGGCCCGGGCTGATCCTGACGCAGCGCACCGCCTCGCTGAAGCGCCATGCCGGGCAAATCGCCTTTCCGGGCGGGCGGGTCGATCCCGGCGATGCCGATGCCGTTGCCGCTGCCCTGCGCGAGGCGGAGGAGGAGATTGGGCTGGCCAGCGATGGCGTCCATGTGATCGGCGCGGTGGACCCCTATCGCACGGTGACGGGTTTCGAGGTGACACCCGTGCTGGCGCTGGTAACGCCCGACCTGACGCTGACCGCGCAGGAAAGCGAAGTCGCCGAAGTGTTTGAAGTTCCATTTGATTTCGTGCTTGATCCGGCCAATCAGCGGCTTGCCCAGGCCCAGTGGCAGGGCCGCACCCGCCATTATTACGAGATCTGGTGGCAGGACCGCCGCATCTGGGGCGCGACCGCCGCGATGCTCGTCAACTTACAAAAACGCCTGTCATGGGTGTAAACGAGACGCTCTACTTGCCCGCTGCCCCTTGGCGCGAGCGGCCGGGGCTGGCCGAGCTTTGCGTGGCGCTGGGCTGTGCGCAGGGCAGCGCGCGCTTTGTCGGCGGGGTGGTGCGCGACACGCTGCTGGGCCTTGCCGCCGCCGATATCGACATCGCCACCAGCCTGCCGCCCGACCAGGTGGTGCAACGGATCAAGGGCGCGGGGCTGCGCGCGGTCCCGACCGGGCTTGCCCATGGCACGATCACCGCACTGCTGCCCGACGGCCCGGTCGAAGTGACGACGCTGCGCCGCGACGTGAGCACCGACGGCCGCCGCGCGACCATCGCCTTCACCGATGACTGGCGCGAGGATGCGGCGCGGCGCGACTTCACCATCAACGCGCTCTATGCCGATCCGGCGAGCGGCGCGCTGTTCGACTATTTCGGCGGCCTGGCCGATCTCGCCGCGCGGTGCGTGCGCTTCATCGGCGACCCGCTGCAGCGCATTGCCGAGGATCATCTGCGCATCCTGCGCTTCTTCCGCTTCTCGGCCCGCTTTGCCGAGACAGTGGATGCAGCGGGGCTGGCCGCAGCGACAACCCGCGCCAACGACCTGATGGCGCTCAGCCGCGAACGCATTGCGGACGAACTGCTGAAGCTGCTGCTCGCCCCGCGCGCGCCGGAAACGGTGGCGCTGATGCTCGCCCACGGCGTGCTGAAGCCGGTGCTGCCCGAAATCGGGAGCGCGACCCGACTGGCCCGTGTCGCGGCGGTGGAGGCGGCAGGCGGGCTGGTGCCCGACGCCATCCGCCGGCTGGCCGCGCTGCTGCCCGACGATCCGGCGCTGGGCGACCAGATCGGCGCGCGGCTGAAACTGTCCAATGCGCAGCGCAAGCAGCTGGCAAGCGCGCTCGACCGGCAGCTGGCGCCGCCCCGGGCGCTTGCCTATCAGCTGGGCAGCGCGGGCGCGGCAGACCGGATCGCGCTGCAGCTGGGCGAGGCGGAGGCGCTGGCGGCGCTGGCGGTGATTGCCGGCTGGCCGGTGCCACGGCTTGGCGTCAGCGGTGGCGACCTCGTCGCGCGCGGCATCCGCAAGGGGCCAGTGGTCGCCCGAACGCTGCGCGCGATCGAGCGGCGCTGGGTGGCGGAGGATTTCCCCGGCGACGAACGGCTTGCCGCAATCCGCGACGAGGAAGTCGATCAGGCGTTGCGCGCCTGAAGCAGGGCAAAGGCGCTGTCGGCGTCCAGCGGCTGAGCATAATGAAAGCCCTGGCCATAGCTGCACCCCAGCGCCGCCAGCGTCTGCGCCAGTTCGGGCGTTTCGATGCCTTCGGCCGTCGTCTTCATCCCCAGCGCCAGCGCCAGGCCCATGATCGCGCGCACGATCGCCACCTTGTCGCGGTCGGCCAGCATGCCGGTCACGAAGCTGCGGTCCATTTTCAGCACGTCGATCGGCAGCTTTTGCAGCAGCGCCAGATTTGAATAGCCAGTGCCGAAATCGTCCATCGCCAGGTGCGTGCCCAGCCGCTTCAGCGCCTGCATCGTCTGCTGCACCCGCTCGGCGTCGCCGACCAGCGCGCTTTCGGTCAGCTCCAGCGTCAGCCGCTCGCCGGCCAGGCCTGTTTCGGCCAGCGCCTCCTCCACCAGCATCGGCACATTGTCGCGCTGCAGCTGGATGGCGGAGATGTTGACCGCCACCTTCACGCCGCAATCGCCGCCGGCGCGCGCGTCCCACCTGGCGAGCGTCTGTGCCGCCTCGCGCAATGCCCAGCGGCCGAGCGGCACGATCAGCCCCGATTCCTCGGCCACCGGAATGAAGTCATTGGGCGGCATTGGCGCGCCCGGATCGCCCGGCCAGCGGGCCAGCGCCTCGAACGCGACGATCCGCCCGGTCGCCAGATCCCAGATCGGCTGGAAGGCAAGGCGTAGCCGGTTGCCGTCGATCGCGCGGCGCAGCGCGGTTTCCATGCCGAACTCTTCACGCGCCTGGTCGAACGCCTGCAGCTGATAGGTTTCGACGAGACCCGTCGCCTTTGACCGCTTCACCGCGAATTGAGCGCGGCGGATCAGGTCTTCGGCCTCTTCCAGGCTTTCTTCGACAAAGGCGATACCGATCGAGCAGGACACGCGGATTTCATAATCGGCCAGCCGGAAGGGCGAGGCGAGCGCCGCCTGGATGCGCTTGGCGACATGGCGCGCGTCGCTTTCGCCCTGCTCGATGGTGAGCAATATGCCGAACTCGTCGCCACCGGTGCGCGCCAGCACGTCGTTCGCGCGCAGGGCACTGCGGATGCGCCGCGCCACCGTGATCAGCAGTTCGTCACCGGCCAGCGACCCCAGACAGGCATTCACCCGGCTGAAGCGGTTGAGGTTGACGATCATCACCGCATGCCCGGTACCATCGGCGGCCGGGCCTGCCATTGCCTGTTCGAGCAGATCGCCAAAGCCCGCGCGGTTGGGCAGGCCAGACAGGCTGTCAGTCAACATTTCGCGGCGCAGATTCTGCTCGGTGCGCAGCTCCGCCGTCTGATCGATGAAAGTGACCAGGCACCGCTCGCCACCACGTGGTTCGGCACGGGCCAGATGGACGCGGTAATAGCGGCACTCGACGATCTCGCCGTCGCGCCATGCGAATTCCTCGCGCGTCTTGCCCGACCGGATGAAGGCATCGAACCTTCCGGCGAGCGCTGGCAACAGCCGCGATCGTTCGGGTGCGGTGCCCAGGCCGGTCGACACAAACGCGCTGTTATAGGCTTCAAAGCCCAGGCCCTGCGGCTGAAAGCGCAACACAAGTGCGGGAATAGGCAGCAATTCCAATGCCTGGAGCACGCGATCCGTGTCGCCGACGGCAACGGGTGGCACAGGCGCGGCACGGCGGCGCGCGCGGATATCGGGCGCGCTGGTTACGGGGGCCGGCCGGGGCATATGTTGCACCATCCTCGCCGAGTTAAGACTAACTCGTTAAGTTGTGCTGAAAATACCCTACCGCAATTCTGCCAAGTGGCGGCATGGCCGCCGCCACTTTCTGCACGATCAGAACCGGTTGTCGCGCGGGAAGCCGTTGGGCGCCAGCCGGCCCGCCGCGCCGCGTGCCGCGCGCCACGGCCCCAGATCGCTTTCGGTACGGGTGCGGCCGCTCTCACCCCCCATCGCCCAGCTGAGCCCGGCGGCATAGACTAGGCCCGCCACGTCGGACAGGCCGCCATCGCGGTAACGCTGCAGCTGCACCCCCTGCCCGCGCGCCATTTCCGGCAGCTCGCTCAGCGGGAAGACCAGCAGCTTGCGATTGTCCCCGATCACCGCGACATAATCGTCCCCGGGCTTCAGCGGGGCGATGCGGCGCAGCGCGGCGCCCGGTCGCGGCGTCATCACCACCTTGCCCTTGCGCGTCTCCGCGATCAGGTCGGCTGCCTTGGCGACGAAGCCGCGCCCGTCGCTTGCCGCCAGCAGCAGCTTCTCGTGCCGGCCGGCCGGGAACAGGTCGACAATGCCGGTGTCGCTGTCCAGATCGATCATCAGCCGCACCGGCTCGCCAAAGCCGCGCCCGCCCGGCAGCTTGTCGGCCGCCAGCGTGAAGAAACGCCCGGTCTCGGCCGCCAGCAACAGCTTGTCGGTGGTCTGCGCGTGAAAGGCAAAGCTGGGGCCGTCGCCTTCCTTGAACTTCAGCGCTTCGGCGGAGGCCAGATCGATATGCCCCTTCATCGCGCGCACCCAGCCGCGCTGCGACAGGATGACGGTGATCGGCTCGCGCTCGATCATTGCCTCCAGCGGAATTTCGCGCGCGGGCGCCGCTTCGGCAATGTCGGTGCGGCGGGCGCCCAATTTGGTCGCCGGGCCATAGCGATCGCGGATCGCCGCCATGTCCTTCTTCAGCTTCTTGCGCTGCGCGGCATCGCTCGCCAGCAGCGCCTCCAGGCCTGCGCGTTCTTTGGCCAGCGTGTCGCGCTCGCCACGCAGTTCCATTTCCTCCAGCCGGCGCAGATTGCGCAGCCGCATGTTCAGGATCGCCTCGGCCTGGCGGTCGTTCAGGCCGAATTCGGCGATCATCACCGGCTTGGGCTCATCCTCGGTGCGGATGATCTCGATCACCCGGTCAAGGTTCAGAAAGGCGATGATATAGCCGTCGAGCAGCTCGATCCGGTCGGCAATGCGGCCCAGCCGGTGGCGGGCGCGGCGTTCGAGCACGATGAACTGGTGCGCGATCCAGCTTTTCAGCGCCTGCGCCAGCCCCATCACGCGCGGCGTGCGCTGCGCGTCGAGCACGTTGAGGTTGAGCGGCACCTTCACCTCAAGGTCGGACAGGCGGAACAGCCCTTCCATCAATGTGTCGACATCCACGGTGCGGCTGCGCGGTTCGAGCACGATGCGCACCTCCGCATCGGATTCGTCGCGCACATCGGCCAGGATCGGCAGCTTCTTGTCGTTCACGATTGCCGCGATCTGCTCGATCAGCTTGCCCTTCTGAACGCCATAGGGGATCTGGGTGACTACCGCGACCCAGGTGCCGCGCCCCTGATCCTCCACCTGCCAGCGCGCCCGCACGCGAAAGCTGCCGCGCCCGGTGGCATAGGTTTCGGCAATCGCGGCGGCTGAATCGACGACCAGCCCGCCGGTGGGGAAATCGGGCCCTTTCACGTAGTCCAGCACCGGCGCGTCCGGGTTGTCGATCAGCGCGATGGCGGCGTCGAGCAGTTCGGCGGCATTGTGCGGCGGAATGCTGGTAGCCATGCCGACGGCAATGCCGCTGGCGCCATTGGCCAGCAGATTGGGGAACAGGCCGGGGAAAATCTCCGGCTCCTGCTCCTCGCCATTATAGGTGGGTTTGAAGTCGGCGGCGTCGTCGTCCAGCCCCTCCATCAGGTCGATCGCGACCTGGGTCAGCCGGCATTCGGTGTAGCGATAGGCAGCGGCATTATCGCCGTCGATATTGCCGAAATTGCCCTGCCCGTCGACCAGCGGATAACGCAGCGCGAAATCCTGCGCGAGGCGGACCATCGCGTCATAGACGCTGGCGTCGCCATGCGGGTGATATTTGCCGATCACGTCGCCGACGACGCGCGCGCATTTCTTGTAGCCCTGTGCCGGATCGAGCCGCAGCGCGCGCATCGCCCAGAGCAGCCGGCGATGCACCGGCTTCATCCCGTCGCGCACATCAGGCAGCGAGCGTGCCGTGATCGTCGACAGCGCATAGACGAGATAGCGTTCGGACAGGGCAGTGTCGAACGGCGTGTCATTTGCTTCGGATGGCGCCGGCGGGTCGATAAGGTCGGTCATGCAAAGCGCCGTAGCAGCGCAGCCGGCCAGCCGCCAAGCGGCATTCCCGAACGATGTTGTGCCCCTTGCCAGCCTTCGACATTATATTTCCTATTTATCCCATCAAATAGATAGGATATTGTGCCGCTGACAAGGATGGGAGAGCATTGATGCGTACCAAGGCCATAATCCTGATCGCGCTGCTGGTCAGCGCCTGCAATTCAAAGCCTGCCGAACATGAGGCGGGCCGTCGCGGCGGCGGCACCCTTGCCACCGAGAGTAGCGAAGGCGATGGCGGGCCCCGGATCGCGATGGCGGCCGCCCCGGGCGTGGCGTTCAGCTACAATTATTTCTTCCGCATCGCGGGCGAGCGCGTGCAGCGGCTGCAGGAAAGCCATGCCCAGGCGTGCGAAGCACTGGGCGTCGCGCGGTGCCGCATCGTCGCTATGCGTTATGATCAGGGGTCGACGGCGGCCGATGCCGAGGGCTCGATCGACTTCAACCTCGATCCCGGCCTTGCCCGCAAATTCGCCTCCCAGGGCATTGACGCGCTGGTCAAGGCCGGCGGCACACTGGGCGGCGTCAGCATCAGCGGGGAGGACGCGGCCGGCGCGATCGACCGCATCGACGACGACATGGCGCCGCTGCGCAGCCAGCTGGCGCAGATCGAAAGCGACCTCGCCCGGCTGCCGCCCCGCGCCACCGAACGGGACACGCTGCGCCACCAGGCAGACGACCTGCGGCAACGGATCGACGCGGGCCGGCGCGCGCGTCAGGACCAGTCGGCCAGCCTTGCCACCACGCCGGTTCGCTTCGCCTATCAGCCGGACAATCAGGGCTGGTTTTCCGCCAATGCCCCGCTCGGGATTGCGGTGCGGCTGGCGCAATGGTCGTTCGGCGCGGCAGCGACGGTGCTGTTGGCGGTGCTCGCCGGCGGCCTGCCCTGGCTGGCGATTTTTGCGCTGGGCTATCTGGCGTGGCGCACGGTGCAGCGGCACCTCACGGTGCGGACGACCATCTAGGGGCTTAGCATCGCGGCGCACGGGCGCTAAGACACAGGGCATGCGCCACCGCCCGCTTGCCCTGTTCGCCGCGATGCTGTTCCTGTGCGGCATGGCCGACTGGAAACCGCTGACCTGGCCCGATCTGACGCGCCGGCCCCGCCCCGCGCCCGACGCGACGATCAGCTATGGCAGCGACCCTTATCAGCGGGTCGATCTGTGGCTGCCCGCCGGCAAGCGCGCGGCGCCCCATCCCATAGTGGTGATGGTGCATGGCGGCTGCTGGCAGACCGAGATTGCCGACCGCAGCCTGATGAACTGGGTGGCTGACAATCTGCGCAAGCGCGGCTATGCGGTGTGGAACATCGATTATCGCGGGGTGGATCGCCCGGGCGGTGGCTATCCGGGCACCTTTACCGACGTGGCGACCGCGACCGACCTGCTGCGCGACTATGCCGCGCGATACCGGCTCGATCTGCGCCACATCGTTGCCGTCGGCCATTCGGCGGGCGGGCATCTGGCGCTGTGGCTGGCCGCCCGCGCGGCGTGGCAGGCGGACCGGATGCTGGTGGTGGAGATCGAGACCGGCGACCTGCCGCCTGAGGATGCTGAACGCGGCATGGCCGGCCCGGTCGAGCGCGAATTGCGCAAGCTGGCCGATATCGACGGCATCAGCACGCACATCACGCCCGGCAAGGCGGTGACGCTTGCCAATTTCAAGACAGCAGCGGCGCAGCGGCGCGCGGCGGCGAGCGCGGCGAACTGGCTGCCCCGCCCGGTGGCCGGGCGCGCGACCGTGCGCAGCGCGCGCGCCGCCCTGCCCGCCGGCAGCCCGGTGGCGGCGGGCAATGCGCTGCCCATCGACAGCGTGGTCAGCCTGGGCGGCCTGCCCGACCTTAAGGCGGTTGCCGAAAGCCCGGACAATGGCTGCGGCACCGACGTGGTCGCACGGCTGACCGGCGCGCCCAGCGCGGCCCGGCCGGACGTGTTTGTCGACACCTCCGTCCCGCGCCTGTTCCCCATCGGTGTCGTCCAGTGGCTGGTCGCGGGCGAGGAGGACCGGATCATCCCGACCCACCTGACCGAGGGCTATTTCGCCCAGGCGCGCGACGCGATGGAGCCGGTGCGGCTGGCGCGGGTGCCGCAGACCGGCCATGTCGAGCTGGTCACCCCCGAAAGCGCCGCCTGGCAGCAGGCCGCCGCGTTGATCACGCTGAGCTATCGCAAATGATGACGCTGGACGAAGCGCGCGCCCGCGACGCGGCCGACCCGCTGCGCGCGTTTCGCGCGCGGTTCACGCTGCCGGAAGGGGTGATCTATCTCGACGGCAATTCGCTGGGGCCGCTGCCCGTGTCGACGCCGGCGGTGCTGGCGGAGATGGCCGGCCAGCAATGGGGCACGCGGCTGATCCGTGGCTGGAATGAAGGCTGGTTCGACGCCCCGACCCGCATCGGCGACAAGATCGCCCGGCTGGTCGGCGCCGCGCCGGGCGAAGTGCTGGCGTGCGACTCGACCTCGGCCAATCTCTACAAGCTGGTGGTGGCGGCGCTCCGCCTGGCGCCCGGCCGCCGCGTGGTGGTTAGCGAGGCGGGCAATTTCCCCACCGATCTGCACATTGCCGAAGGGGCAGTGCAGGCGGTGCCCGGTGCCGAGCTGCGCGTCGTCCCCCGCCGGCAGCTGGCCGAAGCGATCACCGATGAAACCGCGCTCGTGCTGCTGACCCATGTCCATTACCAGACGGCCGAACGCTTCGACATGGCGGCATGGACCGCGCGCGCCCATGCCGCCGGCGCGCTGATCCTGTGGGATCTGAGCCATAGCGCGGGCGCGGTGCCGATCGACCTGAACGGCTGCGGGGCGGATCTGGCGGTGGGCTGCGGCTATAAATATCTGAATGGCGGCCCCGGTGCGCCGGCCTGGCTGTTCGTGGCGGCGCGCCATCAGGCGGCGCTGACAAACCCCGTGTCGGGGTGGATGGGGCATGCCGCTCCCTTCGCGTTCGAGGATGGCTATGCCCCCGCCCCCGGCATCAGGCGCTGGCTGTCGGGCACGCCGCCCATCCTGGGGCTGGCCGCGCTGGAGGCGGGCGTCGACCTGCTGCTGCAGGCGGACATGGCGGCGATTGCGGCAAAAAGCGCCGCGCTGTTCGATGTGCTGGCCGACATTGGCGATGCGCTGGGGCTGGACTGTGCCTCCCCCCGCGACGCCGCCTTGCGCGGCAGCCATATCGGCTTTCGCCATGAGGACGCCTATGCGCTGTGCCAGGCACTGATCGAGCGGCAGGTGATCGGCGATTTCCGCACGCCGGACATTTTGCGGCTGGGCATCACCCCGCTCTATCTGGGGTTCGAGGATGTGGTGCGCGCCGGCCACATCATCGCCGACGTGCTGGCCAGCGGCGCCTGGCGCGCGCGCCGTTTTGCCGTGCGCCAGGCCGTTACCTAAACCGCCACCACGCGTTGCGCCGTGCCCCCGCATTGGCTATAGCGATCATCCGCCCCGGCCCCGCGCGTCTCGTGCGGCCGGGGCACGTCTTTTCTAGGAACCTCGCACATGGCACGTCGCCGCCAAATCTATGAGGGCAAGGCCAAGATTCTCTATGAAGGCCCCGAGCCCGGCACCCTGATCCAGTATTTCAAGGACGATGCCACCGCCTTCAATGCCCAGAAAAAGGGCACGATCAGCGGCAAGGGCGTGCTGAACAACCGGATTTCGGAGCATATCTTCACGCTGCTCGGCACCATCGGCGTGCCGACCCATTTCATCCGCCGGCTGAACATGCGCGAACAGTTGATCCGCCAGGTGGAAATCGTGCCGATCGAAGTGGTGGTGCGCAACGTCGCCGCCGGGTCGCTCTCAAAGCGGCTGGGGATCGAGGAAGGCACGCCGCTGCCCCGCACCATCATCGAATATTATTTCAAGGATGATGCGCTCGGCGATCCGATGATCACCGACGAACATATCGCCTGCTTCGGCTGGGCCAGCCAGGAAGAGATGCACGACATTGCCGACATGGCGATCCGCGTGAATGATTTTCTGTGCGGGCTGTTCGCCGGCATCGGCATCCGCCTCATAGACTTCAAGCTGGAATTCGGCCGCATCTGGGACAATGACTATGCGCGCATCATCCTGGCTGACGAAATCAGCCCCGATGGTTGCCGCCTGTGGGACATGAGCTCAGGCGAAAAGCTGGACAAGGACCGGTTCCGCCGCGACCTGGGCGGCGAGGTGGAGGCCTATCAGGAAGTGGCGCGCCGCCTCGGCCTGCTGCCGGAGGGCGCGGACAATGCCGTGCTCGACCTGGAAAGCCACCGCAAGCGGCGGGGCAAATAGGTCAGCCCTTCACCTTGAAGCCGCACACGATGCCGAAGATGAAGCTGCTGACCAGCGCCAGCTGCACCCGGCCGGCAGGGTCGCTCCAGCCCAGATATTCGGCCCCGAAGGCGAACAGCGAAACGAACAACATCATTGCTAAGGCGGCCATCGCGGCGATCCTTTTGCCAGCGCCCTGCCGCCAAATGATTGGCGGCTGACGACCAGAATCGCGCCGGCGGGTAAACAAAGCGTGAAGGTTGCGATGAGCCGAACGTATCGGCATAGCGGCAAAAAGTTACCAGGGGATTAGCCAGATGAAACTGCGCATCATCGTCACCCTCAAGCCCGGCGTGCTCGATCCGCAGGGCCGCGCCATTCACAAGGCGCTGGGCGGGCTGGGTTTTGCCGGCGTGAACGATGTGCGCGCGGGCAAGCTGATCGAGCTCGACGTGGCCGACGACACCAGCGACGCCGCGATCGACGAGATGTGCCGCAAGCTGCTCGCCAACACCGTCATCGAAAACTACCGGGTGGAGCGGGCATGACCGCCGCCGTCATCGTCTTTCCCGGCTCCAACTGCGATCGCGACATGGCGGTGGCGATTGCCGCCGTCACCGGCCGCGCGCCGGCGATGGTGTGGCATGGAGAAACCAGCCTGCCCGCCGGCGTCGACCTGATCGCGCTGCCCGGCGGCTTTTCCTATGGCGATTATCTGCGCTGCGGTGCGATTGCGGCGCGTGCGGCGATCATCCCGGCGGTGATTGCGGCGGCCGAGCGCGGCGTGCCGGTGCTGGGGGTGTGCAACGGCTTCCAGATCCTGACCGAGATCGGCCTGCTGCCCGGCGCGCTGATGCGCAATGCCGGGCTGGATTTCATCGGCCGCGACGTGGCGGTGACGGTGGAGACGACCGACAGCTGCTTCACCCGGCTCTACGCCCCCGGCGAGCAGCTGATCATCCCGGTTGCGCACCACGACGGCAATTATGCTGCCGACGACGAAACGCTTGACCGGCTGGAGGGCGAGGGCCGTGTCGCGCTGCGCTACGCCGAAGACGTCAATGGCGCCGCGCGCCGCATTGCCGGGGTGCTGAACGACGCCGGCAATGTACTGGGGCTGATGCCGCATCCGGAGCGCCGGATCGAGGCGGCCCATGGCGGCACCGACGGGCGCCGCCTGTTCGAAGGGATGATCGCCGCCGTCGCGGCCTGAGCACTACCGGCCAAGCGCGGTAATGATCGCCACCGCCACACCCCACAGCACCACCATCGCGGGCAGCAGCATGACATGGGCGATGGCGCCGCCCGCGCTCAGATGGCCGGTCGCGCAGTCAATGCCATGGGCGGAAAACCACGCCCAGTCCTGCTTGGGCTGCGGCCCCGGGGCAATCCGCGCCCACAGCGCCGGCACCACGAAGCTGGCGGCGATAAACACCACGAAGACGACAAAGGGAATGGCCAGCTGCGCTTCACCAAAGGCCGCCCACATGATGGCGAGATAGAGCAGGAACCCGCCGAAAACCCCTGCATGGAGCAGCGGCGGAAGGCCGAAAACCGGCTCGGCCGGCGCGTTGGTCGCCGCACCCGCTGGCACGGGCGACACAAATGGCGC
Source organism: Sphingomonas sp. (assembly GCF_019746015.1). Taxonomy (GTDB): domain Bacteria; phylum Pseudomonadota; class Alphaproteobacteria; order Sphingomonadales; family Sphingomonadaceae; genus Sphingomonas. Next base: position 97,944 of record NZ_JAIESM010000032.1, read on the forward strand.
GGCACCTTCCAGGTCGCGATGGGTAATGGGCTTGTTCATGGTGGCACTCCCCAAAAATGATGTTGGGGAAATGCCATCAAGCGCGTCGCCACGCCTTGATCCTGGTCAAAAACGGGGACCGTCACATCCCTAATCTGGCGAATTACCTAGCCGGCCTAAACATCCGCGCGGAACGGGGTGAAGTCGGTCTTGTCGTCGAACACGTCCAGCCCTTCGCGCCGCTTCAGGAAGCCGACCACGGCATAGGTGACAGGGGTCAGCAGGATTTCCCAGCCCACTTTCAGCGCCCAGTTGGTGACGAGCACAGCCAGCACCTGATCGTTGGTCCACACGCCCCAAAAGGCGAGCGGATAGAAGATCAGGCTGTCCACCCCCTGCCCGAACACGGTGGAGCCGATCGTGCGCGTCCACAGGAAGCGGCCCCGGGTGAGCAGCTTCATCCGCGCCAGCACGAAGGAGTTGACGAACTCGCCCGCCCAGAAGGCCGCAATCGACGCACCGACAATGCGCAGCGTCTGCGTGCCCAGCGTGCCGAACACGCCCTCATAGGCCACCTGCCCGTTCCAGCCCGGCGCCGGCGGCAGCGCGACGACCACAGTCGTCATCAGCGCGAGGAACATCAGCCCGAAAAAGCCCGCCCAGATGCACCGGCGCGCGCGGGCATAGCCATAAACCTCGGTCAGAAAGTCGCCGATCACATAGCTGATCGGAAAGAACAAAATCCCCGCGCCAAACACGAACGACTGGCCAAACAGGGTGACCGCTGACAGCTTTGCCGCACCGATGGTGTTGGACAGCACCAGCACCACCACGAACGCCGCCATCACGAAATCGAAATAGCGAAAGGGTTCATGCCCCAGCGTCTGCGCCGAAACCGCCTTTACCGTCATCTGTCTCCCCCTTCGCGCCCTCTTCGCGCCCCGCCCAGCCTTAACCCCGTTTCGCGGGCAGGCAAATGCCGCTATCGCATGGCGCAACGCGCCCGTAGCTCAGTTGGATAGAGCACGAGACTTCTAATCTTGAGGCCGCAGGTTCGACTCCTGCCGGGCGCGCCAGACTTGGAACTTTCGACGCCTAGCGCACCGCATAGACGCGGTGGATCACCCCGCCATCGCCCGTGCGGGAGCGCGTGACGGCCACGACGTTGTTGAGCCAGGCATAGCGCGGATCGCCGGTTTCGAACTCGGGCGCGGTACGGAAATAATAGCGGTTGGCGCCGGCCACATCGTCTGGTTTTTCCAAATCCAGCGCATAATCGGCATGTTCCGGCGCTGCCCAGAACCGGCCGTGCCAGTGCAGATAGAGCATCGCGCCATCGTGCGTCTCGAGCGTAAAGCGGACGTCGAGATGCGATGAACCGTCGGCTCGCACCCGCACCCAATCGGCACCACTGTCCGGCACGACACGCCCTTTGAGCCTTGGCCCGTCAAAATGGCCGCCCTTGACGATGTAGATGGCGCGGTGCCCCTCCGGCGCCGCGCCGATGTCGATTGGCGGCAGATGAAGCTTCACCCGCGCTTCGAACAGGAATTCCAAGTCCGGCGCGCTGTCGGCTGACGACACGGGCAGTGGCAGTCCGAGGGCGGTCGACATCTTCTCTCTCCTGCTCGGCTACCCCGGACGATGCCGGGTGCAGCACCAACGCGGCTCATTTATGTGCGTTCCGCACATAATGTCAACGGCGCCTCCTTGCCATTGGTATGGGGCGCACATAATTTGCCGCGCATGGCATCGGAGACCGCCAACATTCTGGGTGCGCTGTCGCTGGCGGTGGTCGACCGGATCGAGGATCTGGCCCAGCAGCTTGTCGGCCATGCCGGGCAGACGCCGGCCGCTATCGTCGTGATTGGCTATGGTCCCGGGATGACCAATGACCGGCTGCGCCGCATCCTGCGCCTGTCGCATCCGGGCACGGTGCGGCTGGTTGACCGGCTGGTGGCCGATGGCCTTGTCGAGCGCCGCGCCGGGCGCGACCGGCGCGCGGTGGCGCTGCACCTGACCGAGCAGGGCGAAGCGCTGCGCGCAACGTTGCTGGCTGAGCGGCTATCGCTGCTCGAAGGCGCCGCGGAGCTGCTCTCACCGTCGGAGCAGTCGCAGCTGGCCGTGCTGCTGCGCAAACTGCTGGCGGCGATGCCGCGCGACCAGTTCGACCGTTTCCGGATCTGCCGGCTGTGCGACAATCGCGCCTGTGTGGAATGCCCGATCCCGGCGCTATGAGGCCGTGGACGATCCGCTTTGCGCGGATTAGCCGATCAGGCCGGACTCGCCCATGTCGCGCGCCATCAGGCGGCCGATCGCGTCGAACAGCGAATCCATGGCAACGGGCTTGAACAGCACTTCGTCGGCGCCCTCACCCAGGCATTCCTCGCGCAGATTGGCCCCGGTGTCGGCGGTGATGACGATGACCGGCAGGCGCGCCTTGCGGTCGGCGCGCGCGCGGATGTGGCGGATCGCCGTGATCCCGTCCATGCCGGGCATGCGCAGGTCCATCAGGATGATGTCGAATTCATGGTCGTCGATCAGGCGCAGCCCTTCCTCGCCGCCGCCGGCCTCCACCATCTCGGCGCCGGCCACGTCGAGCATGTCCTTCACGACGCGCCGGTTCATCGCGTCATCTTCGACGAACAGGATCTTCACGAGCCTTTGTCCCCAGCTGACGCGATATGTGTATTATTGATATGCATCACTATGCCCTATCGCGTCACGCGGCCTGAGATGCAAGCGGAACTTCCGCCTTCAGCGCATCCGGTCGGCAAAGAGGATACAGTATTTGCACCAGCGCGGCACCAGAAATGGGTGTTTCCACCACGCGGTCGATACCCACGGCGTGCCAGGCTTCCGCCTTGGCCGGGTCTGGCGACGACCAGAGCAGAACCACCGCCGTGCCGGCCAGGCGCGCCTTCACGGCAAGTTCCGCGATCATGGCGTCAGCATCGCCGGCGGCGCGGACGGCAGCCTCCTCGACCAGCAGGCAGGCGGGCGGCGCCTGATCCAGTGCGCCAAACACATCGACGAGGCCCGCGACCGCATCGACAGCATCCAGCCGGTCCGACAGCATTGCCTTCAGTTTTGCGCGGTTGATCGGATTGGGCGCCGCGATCAGCAGCGACTGCAGTGCCATGGGCGGCACTGCCCCGCTGCCATGCGCCTGAGCAGCGACATAGGGCACCGTGACGATGAAGCGCGATCCGGAGCCGGGGGTGCTCTCCACCCGAATATCGCCGCCCATCGCGCGCGCCAAGCGGCGGCAGATAGCAAGGCCGAGGCCCGTACCGCCGAATTTGCGCGTGGTGCCCGCTTCGACCTGGCTGAAGGTTTCGAAGATCTGCTCCAGCTTGTCAGCCGGGATGCCGATGCCGGTATCGGCCACGGTGATCTCGATGCGATCCTCATCGCGCCGCGCAACCAGCGAGATGCCACCGGCGGCGGTAAACTTCAGCGCGTTGGACAACAGGTTGAACACGATCTGGCGAAGGCGCGCCGGATCGCCCATCACCAGATCGGGTGCCTGCGACAGGTCAACCTGCACGCGCAGGCCCTTGCCATCTGCCTGCCCCTGCCAAAGCGCCGCCACCTCGCGCAGCATGGCGACCAGGTCCATCGGCACTGCCTCAAGGGTCAGCTTGCCGCTTTCCATCTTGGCCACGTCCAGAATGTCGTCGACCAGCGCCTTCATCGTCACGCCGGCGCTGTGGACGACGCGCAACCGGTCGGCAACGCCCGGCGCAAGGCTGTGGTCGGCCAGCATAACCTGCGTCATACCGAGAATACCGTTCAACGGGGTGCGGATTTCGTGGCTGGTGGTCGCCAGGAATTCGGTCTTCGCCGCCAGCGCCTTTTTCAGCGCAGCGTTGGTATCGCCCAGCACGACGTTGGCCGCGCGAACCTCGTTGCGGCTGCGCCGGATGGTGAGCAGCGCGATGAGCATCGCCGCGCCCGCCGCTGCAGCCGCGATCAGGATGCCGACGATCACCCAGCGCTGCATCTCGGCGCGCGAGCGCTCGAACTGGAACTGCCGCCGCGCTTCCTCCGCCTTCAGATTGGCGATCTTCAGGTTCTGGTTGGCATAGTCGAACCGTGCCGCCATCAGCGCGGTGTTGGTAGAGGCGGCAAGGCTGGCCTTCTTGTCGTCCAGCCGCTTCAGCGCCTCGAGGTGCGCCAGCGCCTCGGCAGTGCGGCCCAGCTGCGCAAACACATGATAAGCCGTGCCATGTGCTTCCACATAGGCAAGTGTTGTGGTGTCCAGATCAACGCCGGCAAAGCTGCGGCTGATCAGGTCGGCTGCATGCCGCAGATCGCCCTTCTGCAGCGCCGACTGGGCCGCAATCGCCAGAAATTGCGGCCGCCACGGACGCGCTTCGCCGCGTTCGGCCAGCCTCAGCCCTTCGGCAATGGTGCGATCAGCGCGGGCAAGCTGTTGTGCCTCCAGCTGCCCGCGTGCCATGTTGCCCAGCACCCGGACCACCAGCAGCGTGCTGTTCATCCGCCGCGCGATGGCAAGCGCCCGGCGATACTGCGCTTCGGCCTCCAGCGGTTTGCCCATCTGGCGCAGGCTGTTGCCACGGTTGTTGAAGCTCGAGATGCCAAGCCCCGGATCATCGGCATAGATTTCCGACGATTCGGTGTCGTATTTCAGGGCGCTCGCCCAATCGCCGGCTTCGCGGTACAGCGACGCAATCTGCTGCAGCGCAATCGCCTGACTGCGCGTTTCGCGCAGCGCGCGGAACAGATTGTGCGCCGTCTGATAGTCGGACAGGGCCTGCGCGACATTGGCGTTCGACGTGGCAACGCCGCCACGCGACAGCAACAGGTCGCCATAGAGCTTGCCACGAAACCCAGTTCTATCCAGCAGCCGGATCGCATCGTCGATCTTCGGGGCCGCGTCGCCCGGCGCGTTGAGTCGCAGCAGCGCCTCTCCCTGCAACCATTCCGATTCGGCGATAAGCAGGCCATTTGCCCGGGTCAGCGGCGCCCGACGCGCCCGCGCCTCTGCGGCCGCCGCCAGTGCCCGCGCGCGCGCCGGGTCTGCGCGCATCGCGTCCTTCGCGTCGGCAAGCTGGCGGCGCACAGGGTCGGCGGACTGAACAGCGGCCGGTGCAACCTGCGCCAGAACGGCCGGCGCGCCGCACCCCAGCGCCGTCGCCATCATCACCAGCAATGCAGACCGATAGTTCATGCGCAACGCGGCTCCGGGTCGCGCCATCCTTGCCCGACAAGCATTAAATTGCGCCTAATGATGAACGCGACCGAAAGAATCAGACGCTTTTCCAGAAGCTTGCCGGCCGATTTAGTGCGCCGCTACGCGAGGCGGCGGCAACCGCTTCATGCCGTTCCTCATCCAGGAAACTGCACAGGGCGCCCAGCGCGATCGGGCGGCTGATCAGAAAACCCTGGGCCATGTCGCAACCCATCACGCTGAGCAGGGCAAGTGCCGCCGGCGTTTCCACGCCCTCCGCCGTCACTTCCATGTCCAGCGCATGGGCAAGGTCGATCGTTGAGCGCACGATCAGCGGGTCGCGATTGCTACTGGTCAGCTGCAGAACGAACATCTTGTCGATCTTCAGCTCACGCGCCGGCAACCGCTTCAGATAGGCAAGCGAAGACAGCCCGGCGCCATAATCATCGATCGCGATCGAAATCCCCAGATCAGCAAACAGCTTAAGGTGCTTGATCGCGGTTTTGGGATCGCGGATCACCGAAGTCTCGGTGATTTCGATACCAATCCGGCACCCGGCGTCGCTCAACAACTGGCACGCACGCGCGACAAAGGGCGCGTCCCCCAGCAGCTGGCCGGAGATGTTGACGAACACCAGCACGTCATGCCCCTGCGCCGCGAGCAATTTCTGGTCGGCGATCGCCTGCTCCAGCGTCCACAGTGAGATGGGACCGATCAGCTGCGCCTGTTCGGCCGTCTCGATGAAGTCGCCGGGTAGGATCAGGCCGCGCTTGGGATGCTGCCAGCGCACCAGTGCCTCGACGGAGCAGATCTTCTGCTGCCGCAGGTGCAGCTTGGGCTGATATTGCAGGAAAAGTTCACCGCGCTCGATGGCCTTGCTGAGGTCGCTGACCAGCGTGACCCGGTCGAAGGCGGGGGCATCGGCCACAATGTCACGAACGACCGGCCGTCCCTCCGCCCGGGCGAGCCGCAATGCTTCCTCCGCTTCTTCGGCGAGGCGCACGTCATCACCAACGCCGACCGGTGCGTGCGCCGCACCCAGCAGCAGGTCGATCCGGTGCGGCTCCCCATCGAGGCTGACCGGTTGTTCAAACAACGCGGCGATGCCGGCAAGAACCGCATCGAGTTCATGTCGCGCATCGCCTTCAAAGGCCACTTCGACCATGTTGCGGCCGACCACTGCCATGCGTGCATCGGCCAGCATCGCGCCGACGCGGTCTGCCACGTCGAGCACCAGGCAATCGGCACGGGGCGCGCCCAGATGCCGGCGCAGCGGAACAAAGTTGGCAATTTCGGCCAAGATAACGAACCGCGTCGTCTTTGCGACGACCGGCTTGGGCGCCGCGCTGTCATCAGGGCCTGCGCCGTCGTCGCCGAGCCAATCAGACCAATAGCCGCGCGGCGCGAACGGCACCTCGGCCCAAAGACTGGAGACCGCGCCAGCCCCGCCCATTCGCGGAATGGCAAGCGGCGACGCACTGGCGAACAGCACGTGTCGCCGGTCGCCGCCGTGCGGCAGGTTTTGCGCGATTGACTCCAGACGCAGCATCAAATCGGGCCATGCCACCAAGCCCTGAAGGAAGCGTTAAGCGCCGCGGGCACGCCTGCCACATTCGGCCGAAACGATTAACGTCATTGACTAACAAGCATGATTTACATAGCCCAAGGGTGCGCAATTGCTGCGCGTAACTGGGAGAAGGCAAATGCTGGAGCTTCTGCTCTCGCTCGTTTACGGCGACGAGATTCGTCCCTGGTAAACGGATACAAGGCCCGGGGGGAGTGAAAATTGCTTTATAATCAAGGTGATAATCGCGCCCCTCGGGTCAACCGTCACCCCGTTCTCCAGCGTCGATTCCAGACCGGATGGCGCCATGATCCACCCCGAATCGGCGGCACGTCTTAATAATTATTAACTATCCGAGTCGCAGTCCCGCACAATTAACCTTTATTAACGGCCGGTGCAGATAATGATCATCGCGCCGCCGATTGAATCTCTTCGCCCCAGCCGCCACCGATTGCCTTGAACAGCGCCGCCGTCTGTTGACGGAGCAGGGCATCACTCGCCGCCACCTGTTCGCGCGCGGCAAGCTGCTGAATGTCGGCCAGCAGCACTGCGTCCTGCGCCACCATCCCGGCCTGGTGCCGAGCCGCCACCGCCTGCGCGCTGCGGGTCGCGTCTGCCAGTGACTGGCGCAGCACCGCGTTGCGGCGGCGTTCGGTGGCAAGGCTCGTCAATGGGTCCTCGACATCGCGCAACGCGCGCAAGACGGTCGCCTGATAGTCGATATAGGCCTGCTCGCGCGCCTCCCGCGCAATCTTCACGCCGGCGCGGCGGCGGCCCCAGTCGAGCAAGGGAAAGCTGATCGCGCTGCTGCCGACCAGCTGCCCGCTGTCCTGCGACACGAAGTTGGTGAGCCCCGCCGACAGCAACTGGCCCAGCGCCGTGAGATTGACGCGCGGATAGAGATTGGCGACCTGCACGCCAATATCTGCCGTCGCCGCCGCCAGCCGGCGCTCGGCCGCGCGCACATCGGGGCGCCGGCGCAGCAGGTCAGCCGGCAGGCCCACCGGCACCGCCGGTGCCTCGCCCAGCTCGGCGCCGGGCGTGCGCAGATCGTCGAGCAGCGCCTCGGGCGGCTGGCCGGTCAGGATGCCCAACGCATGGATGCGGATATCGGCGTCGGCACGCAGCGGCTCGATCCGCGCCTGCGCCTGGGTCAGCGCACCGCGCGCGCGGATGGCGTCGATCGAAGGGGTCAGGCCGGCGCTTGCCTGGTGATGCGCAATCTCGATCGATCGCTGCGCCTTGGCGATCTCGCTCTCGATCAGGGCGATCTGCGCCTGGTCCAGCCGCAGCGCGAAATAGGCGTCGGCGACTTCGGCGGCGATGGTGACGGCGGCATCGCGGCGCGTCCATTCGGCCGCCTCGATCCGCGCGCGCGCCGCCTCCACCCCGCGCCGGGCGCCGCCGAACAGGTCAAGCTCCCAGCTGGCGTCAAACCCCAGCGCATAGGTCGTCACCCCGCCGCCGGGCGGCGCGATGCCGGCGCCGGTCTGCCCGGTGCCGGTGCCGCCTGCGAACAGCCGCCCGAGCGAGGCGAGCCCGGCGTTGCGCGAAAACTCGACATGGCTGACATTGGCGTCGGCGTTGACCTGCGGCTTGCCTTGTGCGCGCGCGACGATTTCCTGCAGCCGCGCCTGCCGCACGCGCGAGGCGGCCATGGCCATGTCGGGATTGTCGGTCAGCGCTTTGTCGATCAGCGCGTTCAGCCGCTGGTCGCCAAAACCCGTCCACCAGCGTGCGGGGTCAATCCCCTGCCCCGGCGCCGGTGCCGGCGCAATGCCGGCATAGCGCGCGGGCACGGCCATTTCCGGCCGGGCATAGTTCGGCCCCACGGTGCAGCCGGCCAGCGCAAGCGCAGTTGCGGCGATCATCAGGGTGCGTGGCATCGGTCAATGTCCCATGCTTGGCGCGCCATCGGCCCGGGCGGCGCGCATCAGGAAAACGGTGGGGGCGATGATCAGGATGACGATCATCAGCGTGCGGAACACGTCGATAAAGGCCAGCATTGCTGCCTGGTTTTGCACCTGCTGATACAGGATGCCGTTCAGCGTCTCGCTGCCCGGTGCCAGGCCCAGCGCGGCGGCGGCGCGGTCCAGCCAGTCGGTGTAATTGGGGTTGGCGGGGTTCAGCCGCTCAACCGTGACCGACTGCTCCACCTGGCGATAGCCCGAGAGCAGGGTCTGCGACATCGAAATGCCAATCGAGCCGCCCAGATTGCGCGCGACGTTGAGCAGGCTGGAAGCTTGCGCGGTCTTGGTCTGAGGCAGGCCGATATAGGCCACCGCGTTGATCGGCACGAACAGGAAGGGCAATGCCGCTGCCTGATACATGCGCGCGATCGCCGCGTCGTAAAAGCCGATCGTCGCGGTCAGGTGGCTCATGTTCCACAGCGCATAGGACTGGACGAGCAGCGCCCCGAACAGCAGCCAGCGCACATCGACAATCGTGCTCAGCCGCCCGGCAAAGGGTACCATGGCCAGCGTTGCGAACCCCGCAATCGTCATCGCCATGCCGGACTGGAAGGCGGTGTAGCCAAGCACCTGCTGCAGCATCTGCGGCACCAGCTGGGTGGTGCCGAACAGGATCATCCCGGTCGTCATCATCACCAGCAGCGTGAGCGAGAAGTTGCGGCTCTTCATCAGCCGGAAATCGACCACCGGCGACGGGTGGTTCACCTCCCAGATGACGAGAGCGATCAGCGACGTGGCGGAGACGATCGCCGTCACCACCAGCGTGCCGCTGGCGAACCATTCGTCGCGGTCGCCGCGGTCGAGCGTGTATTCGAGCAGGCCCAGCCCCAGCGCGACCAGCAGGATGCCGACATAATCGACGCGGATGCCGCGCGCGAGCAGGGCGGCCCGGTCGTCACGCACCGCCTGCGGCTCATCCACGAACAAATGGGTCAGCGCCAGCGCGGCGATGCCGACGGGCACGTTGATCAGGAAAATCCAGTGCCAGCTGAACGTATCGGTGATGAAGCCGCCCAGCGTCGGCCCCATCACCGGGCCGACCACCACCACGATGGCAAAGGCGGCAAAGGCCATGGCGCGCCGATTGGGCGGAAAGGTATCCGCCAGGATCGACTGTTCCACCGGCGCCAGCCCGCCGCCGCCAATCCCCTGCAACACGCGCGCGATGATCAGCGTCGTCAGATCGCCCGCCAGCCCGCACATCAGCGAGGACAGCGTGAACAGGACTATCGAGATCATGAAATAGCGTTTCCGGCCGATCACGTCAGACAGCCAGCCGCTCAAGGGAATGATCACCGCATTGGCGACCAGATAGCTGGTCAGCACCCAGGTCGCCTGATCGAGCGTGACCGACAGGCCACCGGCAATATGGTCGAGCGAGACATTGGCGATCGAGGTGTCGAGCACTTCCATGAAGGTGGGCAGCGAAATGATCGCCACCACTGCCCAGGGATTTACCCGGCCCGCCGCCGATCGCGCCGGGTTCCACGCAGGAATGGCGGCGCCTGCCACCTCAGCGCACCTCGACCGTCGGCACTGCCGACATGCCGGGGCCGATGGGATAGCGGCGCGGATCGGGCCCGTTCTTCACGTCGAACTCGATGCGCACCGGCACGCGCTGTACCACTTTCACGAAATTGCCGGTCGCGTTCTGCGGCGGCAGCAGGGCAAAGGCCTGGCCCGCGCCGCGCTGGATCGAGTCGACGCGCCCCCTGAACTTCAGCTTGGGAAAAGCATCGATGCGGATCGACACCGGCTGGCCCGGGCGGATCTGCGCCAGCTGGGTTTCCTTGAAATTGGCGGTGATCCAGATGTGGTCGGGCACGATCGACATCAGTTGCGTGCCCGGCGCGACATAGCTGCCCAGATTGACGCTGCGGTTCACGACCTGGCCCGAAACAGGCGCGCGCAGCTCCAGATTGCCCAGCGTCACATTGGCCTGTTCCACCTGCGCACGGCGAGCACCCGTCGCCGCTTCGGCCGCACTGACCTGACGCCGCGCGACCGCGACATTGGCCGCCGCATTGGCGATCTGGGCGCGGGCGGCGGCCGCCTCCGCCGCGGTCTGGCGGGCGAGCGCGCGGGCGGCGTCAAGCTGTTGCGGCGCCACCGCCGCCGCGTCGATCTTCTGCAGGTTCTCGTACCGGGCCAGATCCTGCGCCGCTTTCTCCGCATTGGCGATGGGCGCGCGCGATTGTGCCGTCAGCTGCGCCTGCTGGGCCAGCGCGGCATCCACCTGCGCGCGCGCGGTTTCCAGCTGCGCCTGCGCCTGGCTGACCCCGGCGGCAGCCTCTGCCAGCACCGCGCGCGGGCCGGACGGGGTGATGACCGCCAGCAGATCGCCCGCATTCACATGCCGGTTGTCAGCCTCTGCCACCTGCACCAGCGTGCCCGCCACCTGCGGCGCGATCCGCACGATATGCGCATCGACATAGGCATCGTCGGTTTCCTCGAACCGCGCCGTCTCCCGCGCATAAAGGATGCTGGCGGCAACCAGCAGGCCTGCGATCAGCACCAGCGCCACCCAGAAGCCGGGGCGGCGGAACAGCGGCGGGCGGGCGGGAGCGGCGGCTGGCGCATCGGTGGTGGTCATGCGGGCTCCTTGGCTTGGGCGGTAAGCATGTCGAGAATGGCGTCGGTATTCTGGGCGATCTGCGCCCTGAAGGTGGCGGCGAGCTCTGCGTCCATCGTCTCGCGCCGCATCAGCCGCAGGCACGCCGCGCGCGAGGCCCGCAGCACCAGCGCCTGACCGATCAGCGTGCCGGTCACCGCGCGGGCGCGATGTTCGTCCGCCATGCCGGTCACGCGCAGGATCAGCGCAGCCAGCTGTTCCATCATCTGGCCCATCAGCCCGCCATAGATGCGGTCGAACGCCTCGGTCGGCCGGTTCTGTTCGCGGATGATGAACAGCGTCCACGCCTCGCTCTTGTCGGACGTCATGCGGTCGACAAAGGCGCCGATGATGCGGTGGAGCAGCACCCGCGCCTGTGCCGGGTCGGCGCTGGCCACGTCGCCGGCGTCGATCGCGGCGGCGCCCATCTCCTCGGCCATCCGCTCGGCGATGTGCTGCGCGGCGGCAAGGTAGAGCCCTTCCTTGCCGCCATAATGATAGGTGATCGACGACATCGCCGTGCCGGCGGCAGCGGCGATGCTGCGCGTGCTGGCCCCCTCCAGCCCCTTTGCCCCGAATTCGGCGATGGCGATGTCCAGCAGCCGCTCATGGGTTTCGCGCAAGGTCATGTACGGTCGTTAGTTCGTTCGAACGAACAAGTCGACTTACAATAGCGCAACCTTTCCTGCGCGCACCGCACGCCGGCCCGGCAGAGCGGGTGAAGGGGTCAGGCCGTGGCGGTCGCTGCTACCGGCTGCGCACCGGGTTGGGGCTGCGGGTTGCTGAAGTCCATATGATCATCGACCGAGCCGAAGCGCAGCGACACCAGGTCCTTCGCGTAATTCTGGTGCACGCGCCACGGCGCCTTGTCGCCCTGTTTGGGGAAGCGCTCCATCGCCCGCGTCACATAGCCCGAGGTGAAGTCAAGGAAGGGCTGCGGCTGCAGGTCTTCCTTGATGCGCGGCGTCGCCTGGCGCAGCCCGCGCTGGCGCATGGTGTTGAGCAGGCGGCAGACATAGCCGCAGGTCAGGTCCGCCTTCAGCGTCCAGCTGGCATTGGTATAGCCGAACGACGACGCCAGATTGGGGATGTCGCTGTACATCATCCCCTTATAGTTGAAGCTTTGCGACAGGTCCGCCGCGCGCCCGTCCACCGTGAAGGCGACGTCGCTCAGCAGCTGCAGCTCCAGCCCGGTGGCGGTGACGATGATGTCCGCGTCCAGATGCTGGCCTGAATTCAGCCTGATTCCGGTTTCGTCGAACCGGTCGATCGTGTCGGTCACGACCGAGGCGCTGCCGCGCTTGATCGCGTCGAACATATCGGCGTCGGGTACCAGGCACAGCCGCTGGTCCCACACATTGTAGCGCGGGGTGAAATGCTGCGCGATGGTGTCGGGGGGCAGATGCTCGGCCAGCATGTCGAGCACGCGCTTCTTCGCTTCCGCCGGGTTCTTGCGCGCGGCGTTGAAGAAATAGAGCTGGAACAGCACGTTGCGCCACCGCACCAGGCCATAGGCGAGCTTCGACGGCAGCACGCTACGCAGCCAGTTGGCCCAGGCATCTTCCGACGGGCGCGACACGACATAGGTGGGCGAGCGCTGCAGCATCGTGACATGCGCCGCCGTCCGGGCCATTTCGGGCACGATGGTAACGGCGGTCGCGCCCGACCCGATCACCACCACCCGCTTGCCGGCATAATCCAGATCTTCGGGCCAGAATTGCGGGTGGATGATCTGCCCCTTGAAGCTTTCGGCGCCGGCAAATTCGGGCGAATGCCCCCGCGCATAATTGTAATAACCCGAGCACATGAACAGGAAATTGCAGCTATATTCCACGTCGCGCCCCTCATGCCGGGCGGTCACGATCCAGCGCGCATCAGGCGTGGACCAGCGCGCAGCGGCGACATGGTGGTTGAAGCGGATATGCCGGTCGATGCCATATTTGGCCGCCACGCGGCGCACATAGTTCAGGATGGCCGGGCCATCGGCAATCGCCTTGGCCTCCGTCCACGGCTCGAAGCTGTAGCCTAGCGTGTACATGTCGGAGTCCGACCGGATACCGGGATAGCGAAACAGGTCCCACGTCCCGCCAATCGCCGGCCGGCCTTCCAGGATCATGTAGCTGCGGTCGGGCGCCTTGGCCTGAAGGTGATAGCCAGCACCAATCCCCGAAATGCCGGCCCCCACCACGATGACATCGACATGTTCCATCCGCGCGCTCCCGATCCCTGCATACCGGATATTCGATTTTTCGCCGCAGCGCAAAGCGATATGCGCCCCGGTGCCGGCCTTTGCCTAACCGCGCCCGGCCGCCTTGGCCCGCGCGCGAAAGGCGTGGAGCAGCGGCTCGGTATAGCCGTTGGGCTGTGCCGCGCCTTCGAACACCAGCGCGCGCGCCGCCTGAAAGGCCAGGCTGTCCGGCTGGCCCGCCATCGGCCGGTAGAGCGGGTCGCCCGCATTCTGCGCATCGACCTTGGCCGCCATGCGCGCCAGTGCGGCATCGACATCGGCGGCGCTGCACACGCCGTGGCGCAGCCAGTTGGCGATATGCTGCGACGAGATGCGCAACGTCGCACGGTCTTCCATCAGGCCGATATCGTTGATGTCGGGCACCTTGGAACAGCCAATGCCCTGGTCGATCCAGCGCACCACATAGCCAAGAATGCCCTGCGCGTTATTGTCCAGCTCGTGGCGGATTTCGTCCGCCGTCCAGTTGCGCCCGGCAGCGAACGGCACGGTGAGCAGCGCGGCCAGGCCCGGCACCCCCTCCCCCGCAATCGCCGCCTGCCGCGCGAACACGTCGACCTGATGATAATGCATCGCGTGCAGCGTGGCGGCGGTTGGCGATGGCACCCAGGCGGTGTTGGCGCCCGACATCGGGTGGCCGATCTTCTGCGCCATCATGTCCGCCATCCGGTCGGGCGCTGCCCACATCCCCTTGCCGATCTGCGCCCGGCCCGACAGGCCACAGGCCAGGCCGATGCGGACATTGCGGTCCTCATAGGCCTTGATCCAGGCGCTGGTCTTCATTTCCGCCTTGGGGATCATCGGCCCGCCCGCCATCGCGGTGTGGATTTCGTCGCCCGTGCGGTCAAGAAAGCCGGTGTTGATGAAGACGATGCGGTCCTTCACCGCATGAATGCACGCCGCCAGATTGGCGGAGGTGCGGCGCTCCTCGTCCATCACTCCCACTTTCACCGTGTGGCGGGCAAGGCCGAGCAGATCCTCGACCGCATCGAACAGCCGGTTGGTGAAGGCGCATTCGTCCGGCCCGTGCATCTTGGGCTTGACGATATAGACGCTGCCGGTGCGGCTGTTCCTGAACTTGCCCAGCCCGCGCAGATCGTGAAGCGCGATGGTGGTCGTCAATATCGCGTCGAGAATGCCCTCGGGCGCCTCCGCCCCGCCGGGCAGGGTGACGGCAGGCGTCGTCATCAGATGGCCGACATTGCGCACGAACAGCAGCGAGCGGCCGGGCAGCGTGAACGGCGTACCGTCAGTGCCCGCATAGTCGCGGTCTGGGTTCAGCGTGCGCGTCATCCGCGCGCCGCCCTTGTCGAAGCTTTCGGCCAGATCGCCGCGCATCAGCCCCAGCCAGTTGGTATAGGCCGCGACCTTGTCCTCGGCATCCACCGCCGCAATCGAATCTTCCAGGTCGCAGATGGTGGTCAGCGCCGATTCGAGCAGCACATCGGCAATGCCGGCCGGGTCTTCGCGGCCGATGGGGTGCGCCCGGTCGATCACCAGTTCGATGTGCAGGCCGTGGTGGCGGAGCAGCAGCGAATCCCCCGACCGACCGACCAGCTGGGCGGGGTCCTTCAGCACCGGGTCGCCGCCGGCAAATTCCGCCCAGCGCCCGGCGGCCAGCGGCACCGCCTCGTCGAGAAACGCCTTGGCCGCCGCAATCACCTGCGCGCCGCGCTCGGTATCATAACCGCCCGCCTTCGCCACGCCGGGCAGCGCGTCGGTGCCGTAGAACGCGTCGTACAGGCTGCCCCAGCGCGCGTTCGCGGCGTTCAGCGCGAAGCGGGCGTTGAGCACCGGCACCACCAGCTGCGGCCCGGCCATCAGGGCGATCTCGGCATCGACATTTTCGGTGCCGATGGTGAAGGGCGCCGGCTCCGGCACCAGATAGCCGATGGCGCGCAGAAACGCCTCGTCCACCGGCGCGCCTTCGGTATAGCGCGCGTCGATCACCGCCTGCAGCGCGTCGCGCCGGGCGAGCAACGCCGCATTTTCCGGCGCGAAGCGGGCAAAGATCGCGGCCACCCCGGCCCACCAGCCGGCGGCATCGATCCCCAAGGGCGGCAGCACGCGCGCCTCGACAAAGTCTGCCAGCGGCGCGGCAACCCCCAACCCGGCGCGATCGACGATGGACATGATTCCTCCCTGTTGCGTTCATCTCATCATGGCCCGGGGAGGCGGCGCCTGCCTAGCCGAGGCAGGGCGCCGCCATCAACCCCGTTCGGGCGCGATCTGCGCGGCGGCGCCCTCGATCCGGGCGAGCATCGCGGTGAACTGCGCGCGCTCGGCCGGGGTGAAGCCGTTGAAGATGCGCGCCTCCAGCTCCAGCGCCTTGGGCGCGACACTGTCATAGAGCAGGCGCCCGGCGGCCGACAGCGACAGCAGGTGCGAACGCTGATCCTGCGGATTGGCCGCCCGCGCCACCAGCCCCCTCGCCACCAGCGCCACCGCCGCGCGGCTTACCGTTACCTTGTCCATCCGGGTGACGCCGCACAGCGCCTGCTGCGACATCCCGCCGCTTTCCGCCAGCACCGCGATCAGCCGCCACTGCGCGATCGAAAGGCCGAACAGCGCCTGATACGCCGTCGCCACCGCATCCGACACCCGGTTCGACGCAATCGACAGCCGATAGGGCAGAAAATCGTCAAGCTTGAGCGTGGTCATCGCACAGGTGTTGCCACTACGAGAGCCCGCCTGGCAACCAGCGCGAGCGGTGCTGCAATCGGCCACTCGCGGCGAACGAAGGATTTAACGCTTAATGAGACTCAGAAGCAGCGGGGGCGGATAGAAAATTCGACATTGCTCGAGGACATATTGGCTGATCTGCGCATCGATTGCTGATAGTGCTTACGCATGGGAAACCTGATCTATCTTCACTTACCAGCCGGCGGAAAGCCCCCCACATTATCGCTTCCGGCTTTCAAAGCCGTGGTGGTCATCAATCAAGATGTAACCAACGAGTGGCGCGATCTTGTCAGCGACTGGCTCGTGGCCTCTGGATGCCTCTATATGATGGCGTGGGGACAAGAATGTAGCGCTTGGGACGATAGCGTTGATCATGCCATGCTGAAGGTGTTCGACTATAATGACGTACCCGACGACCGGTTTGTAATGACCACGTGGCACGAAAATCAGCCGCTTTCGGAGCCGTTTTGGTTTTCAGCCTTTGCTGCATCTCATCCGATCATTAAGCTGACGCAGACGGTAATTCTCGACATCAATGCTGTGGATCGAGAGCGCGAGTTGCTCGACGCCTACGAGGAAGCGATCAATCAACCGCTCTAGCCGAACGCTCGCCCGCTTGCCCCGTCGTCACCCCGGCCTTGTGCCGGGGTCCACCGGGCGGCGGTGCAAATCCCCAGCAACGCGCTCGGAACGACAACGGCAAGTAAGCCTTGCGGCGATTGGCGAGCGATATTGCGCGTGGATGGGTGGACCCCGGCACAAGGCCGGGGTGACGGGGGTCTGGGCAACGCCGCGCTGGACCAGCTTCCGCAAGTCCGCTATATAGTTTCATCTGATACCAACTGCCGCCACGGAGTCCGCTGCCATGACCGCCACTGCCGACAACCCGATGGGCCTGAACGGCTTTGCCTTTGTCGAGTTCACCCATCCCCAGCCGGAGGCGATGGCGGACCTGTTCGTGAAGCTGGGCTTTGCCCATGTCGGCACCCACCGCGAAAAGAATGTGCGCCGCTATGCGCAAGGCGCGATCACCTATCTGCTCAACATGGAAGGCACCGGCCCCACCGCGCTGTTCCGCGATGCGCATGGGCCCTCGGCCAGCGCGATGGCGTTCTTCGTGAAGGATGCGGGCACCGCGTTCCAGCTGGCGGTGGCGCGCGGCGCGACGGCGGTGGCGGGCGAATATGGCCTGCCCGCGATCGAGGGGATTGGCGGCGCCACGCTCTATCTGGTGCAGGAGGATGGCGGGTTTCTCGACAGCGCCTTTGCCCCCACCGGCGCTGCGGCCGATGACCGCTCGGTCGGGCTGCACACGCTCGACCACCTGACCCACAATCTGATGCGCGGGCGGATGAACCACTGGGCGGATTATTATGAGCGGCTCTTCAACTTCCGCGAAATCCGCTATTTCGACATCGAGGGCAAGGCGACCGCGCTGCTCTCCAAGGCGATGACCGCGCCCGATGACAAGATCCGCATTCCCTTGAACGAAAGCCAGGACGAGCATTCGCAGATCGAGGAATTCATCCGCGATTATAAGGGCGAAGGCATCCAGCATCTGGCAATGGCGACCGACGACATTTTCGGCACCGTCGACCGGCTGCGCGCCAATGGCATCCGCTTTCAGGACACGATCGACACCTATTTCGACCTGATCGACCAGCGCCTGCCCGGCCATGGCCATGACGTGGAGGCGATGCGCGCGCGCAAAATCCTGATCGACGGCGCGCCGGAAACGGGCGGCGGCCTGCTGCTGCAGATCTTCACCGAGAATATGGTCGGGCCGATCTTCTTCGAGATCATCCAGCGCAAGGGCAATGACGGCTTTGGCGAGGGCAATTTCAAGGCGCTGTTCGAGAGCATCGAACTCGACCAGATCCGGCGCGGGGTGATTCCGGCGCCGGCGGGAGCGTAAAAGAGCGGCGGCGTAGGGAGTTCGCTAACTCTTGGTCCGTCACCCCGGCCTTGAGCCGGGGTCCCGCTTCTACCTCCGCCAGAAGGCAGCGGGACCCCGGCTCAAGGCCGGGGTGACGGTGAACAGGGTCGGCATGACGGGAAGATCGTTGAAAGGGTAATGCCTTGACCAGCTACATGACCGGCTTTGGCGGCTATTTCGAAACCGAGGCCGTCCCCGGCGCGCTCCCCGTCGGGCGGAATTCGCCGCAGCGGCCCGCTTTCGGCCTTTATGCCGAGCAGCTTTCGGGCAGCGCTTTCACCGCGCCGCGCCATGAAAATCGCCGCTCCTGGCTCTACCGGCTGCGGCCCTCGGCGGCACATCCCGCTTTCACCCGCTATGAAGGCGCGCCGCGCTTCGCCACCGCTGCCGCGCCGGGGCCGCACGCACCCAACCGGCTGCGCTGGGGGCCGCTCGATATCGAGCGCGACACCGACTGGCTCGACAGCCTGACGACGATGCTCGCGGCCGGAGAGGGCGCCGCGGCGCAATCGGGCGTTTCGCTGCACCTCTATCGCTGCGGGCGCGACATGGCCGAGCGCGCCTTCGTCTCCGCCGATAGCGAGCTGCTGATCCTGCCCGAGCAGGGCCGACTGCTGCTGCTGACCGAACTGGGCCGGATCGAGATTGCCCCCGGCCATGTCGCGCTCATCCCGCGCGGCGTGCGCTTCCGCGTCACCCTGCCTGATGGCATCGCGCGCGGCTATGTCGCGGAAAATTTCGGCCAGCCCTTCCGCCTGCCTGAACTCGGCCCCATCGGCGCCAACGGCCTCGCCAATCCGCGCGATTTCGAGGTGCCGACCGCCTGGTTCGAGGATGTCGAGGGGCCGTTCGAGCTGGTGCAGAAATATCAGGGCGCGCTGTGGCGCACCGATCTGGGCCGCTCGCCGCTCGACGTCGTCGCCTGGCACGGCAATCTGGCGCCGTGCCGCTATGATCTGGCGCGCTTCAACACCATCGGCACGGTCAGCTTCGATCACCCCGATCCGTCGATCTTCACCGTGCTCACCTCGCCCAGCGATTTAGCGGGCACGGCGAACGCCGATTTCGTCATCTTCCCGCCGCGCTGGATGGTGGCGGAGGACACGTTCCGCCCGCCCTGGTTCCACCGCAACGTGATGTCGGAGGCGATGGGGCTGATCCACGGGGCCTATGACGCGAAACAGGGCGGCTTCGTGCCCGGCGCGCTCTCGCTCCACAACCAGATGGCCGGGCACGGGCCGGACGTCGCCAGCTGGCAGGGCGCAAGCGCGGCCGAGCTGAAGCCGCACAAGATCGAGAACACGATGGCCTTCATGATCGAAAGCCGCTGGATATTCCGCCCGACCGCCTTCGCGCTCGACTGCGGCCGGCTGGACGAGGATTATGACGCGGTGTGGCAGGGTTTCCCCAAGGCGAGCCTGCCCGGATAATTTTTTCGTGCCCCCAGTGTCGATTCAGCGCCTGCTCGCGCGTCTTCCCGGTACGATCGCACTTGGCGCGGTCGCACATGGGCAAGGAGCGAGCGATGAAATACATGCTGATGATCTTCGAGAACGAAGCCGTTTATGACGACGGCACCGGCGCGGCGATGAACGCGATTATCGAAAAGCACATGGCGTTCAGCGCGGGGCTGGGCGACACGCTGCTGAACGGCGCCGGGCTTCAGCCGGTCGCCACTGCCACCACGGTGCGCACGCAGAACGGGCAGCAGATGCTGCACGACGGGCCCTTTGCCGAAACCAAGGAGCAGTTCGGCGGATTCTATCTGGTGGAGGCGGCCGATCTGGACGCGGCCATCGCCATTGCGCGCCGCATCCCGCTGGCCGCCAATGGCTCGGTCGAGGTGCGGCCGGTGATGGCCCCGCCGGGCATGTGAGCGAACCGCTCGACGCGGTGTTCCGGGCGGCGGGCGGGCGCATCATGGCCGCGCTCGCCGCCCGCTTCCGCAATCTGGACCTGGCCGAGGACGCCTTTGCGGAGGCCTGCGCGCGTGCCGCCTCCGCCTGGGCCGGTGCACAGCCGCGTGACCCGGCGGCGTGGCTCTACCGTGTTGCAGAGCGCGTGGCGCTCGACCGGCTGCGCCACGCCGGGGTGCGCGCGGCGGCCGCCCTGCCCGCGCCCGCGCCCGAGCCGACACCGGAGGCGCTGATGGCAGAGGCAAGCCCCATCCCCGACGAACGGCTCGCGCTGATCTTCACCTGCTGCCACCCGGCGATCCATGCCGAGGCGCGCGCGGCGCTGACGCTGCGGCTGGTGTGCGGATTGAGCGCGGAGGAGATCGCCCGCGCCTTTCTGACGCCGGTATCGACCCTGATGCAGCGGCTGGTGCGCGCCAAGCGCAAGATCGCGCGCGCCGGCATCGGCTATGCCGTGCCCGGCCCGGATGCCTGGCCCGAACGGCTGGAATCAGTGCTGAGCACGATCGAAGTGGCCTATGCCCATGCTCATGCCGATGGCGCCGGCAGCGGGCGGCATGCGGGCTATGCCGCGGAAATGCTGTCGATCACGGCAACGCTCGCGCAGATGCTGCCCGACGAGGCCGATGTGCACGCGCTGGCCGCAACGGTGCGCTTTGCCGAGGCGCGGCGGCCGGCGCGGGTCAGCGACGATGGCGTCATGGTGCCGCTGTCCGAGCAGGACCCGGCGCGCTGGGACGGCGCGCTGATCGCCGACGGGCGGCAGCATTTCGCGGCGGCCGCCCGCCTCGCCCCCCGGCGCCCACGCGTCTTCGCCGCGCTGATCCACGCCGAATGGTGCACGCGCGCTTCGCTGGCCGAGCCGCCGCCATGGCGCAACATCCTGACAATTTACGACGCACTGCTCACCGTGCGCGACGACGCGATCACCCGGCTCAACCGCGCCGTCGCGCTGGCCGAGGTGGCGGGCTGCGAAGCGGCGCTGGGGGAAGTCGACGCGCTCGACACGCCCGGCCTCGCGCACTTCCTGCCCTATCACGCGACGCGGGCCGGGCTGCTTCACCGGCTGGGGCTGAAGGACGCGGCGCGCGCCGCCTATGACGCCGCCCTTGCGCTGTGCCCTGGCGACGCCGAGCGCCGCTGGCTGGAGCGGCGCCGGGCGGAGCTGTAAGCGCTATTTCATCTGCCGCTTGACGCTCGCCATCGTTGCCTTGCCATAGGGCGGCTTCAGCCCGGCGAGCTTGGCCACGTCGAGCTTGGGCTGGCGATAGATTGCCTTGGCATGGCTGAACGTCTTGAACCCGTCATGCCCGTGATAGGCGCCCATGCCCGACGGGCCGATGCCGCCAAAGGGCAGGTTTTCCATCGAGACGTGGAAGATCACGTCGTTGACCGTGACACCGCCCGAAATGGTGCGGTCGAGCACGCGGCGCTGCTCGGCGGCGTCTTGCCCGAAATAATACAGACCCAGCGGCCGGTCGCGCCGGTTCACCTCGGCAATCGCCGAGTCGATGTCGCCCGAATAGCGGCGGATGGGCAGGATGGGGCCGAAAATCTCCTCCTGCATGATCGTCATGTCATCGGTCACGTCGGTGACGATGTGGAGCGGCATCTTGCGCGAATTGGCGGCGGCGAAATCCTCGTTCGCCGGGTTCACCGTTTCCACCGTCGCCCCCTTGGCGCGGGCATCCTCCAGCCAGCCGGACAGCCGCTCGAAATGGCGGTCGTTGACGATGGCGGTGTAATCGGGGTTGGCGAGCAGGCTGGGATACATGGCGCTGGTCGCGGACTTCAGCCCCGCCACCACCTGCGCCTCGGCCGCTTCGGGCACAATCATGTAATCGGGCGCAAGGCAGATCTGCCCCGCGTTCAGCATCTTGCCGGTCGCCACCCGCGCCGTGGCCTGGGCAATGTCGGCCGACTTGCCGAGGATGACGGGCGACTTGCCGCCCAGTTCGAGCGTGACGGGGGTAAGATTGTCGGCCGCGGCGTGGAGGATGTGCTTGCCCACCCCGGTCGCGCCGGTGAAGATCAGATGGTCAAAGGCAAGCCCGGCAAACGCCTTGCCCACTTCCGGCCCGCCGGAAAAGAACGCCAGCTCCTCGACCGCGAAATAGCGCGGGCAGACCTCCTCGAACAGCGCGGCGGTCAGCGGGGTGAACTCGCTCGTCTTCACCATCGCGCGGTTGCCGGCGGCGAAGATGCCGGCGAGCGGCGCCATCACCAGCTGCACCGGGAAATTCCACGGCGCGATCACGCCGACCACGCCCTTGGGCTGATATTCGACACCCGCCCGTGCGCCGAGCAGGCCGAGCGGAAACTGGACGGCGCGCTTTTCCGGCCGCGCCCAGCGATCGAGCGATTTCAGCGCATGGCTGATCGGCGCGATCGATGCGGCAATGTCGGTCAGCATTGATTGCTCGCGGCTGCGATGGCCGAAATCCTCGCTCAGCGCGTCGCAGAAGCGGTCGGCATGGTCGCGGATCATCGCGGCGGCACGCTTCAGCCGGTCGCGGCGAACGTCCATGCCCACCGGCAGCTCGGCCATGAAGGCGGCGCGCTGCG
The DNA here is from genome assembly GCF_019746015.1 of Sphingomonas sp. GTDB lineage: Bacteria > Pseudomonadota > Alphaproteobacteria > Sphingomonadales > Sphingomonadaceae > Sphingomonas. The sequence goes on from NZ_JAIESM010000032.1 coordinate 120,609, forward strand.
CGGCCAGAACTTCGTGCATCGTCGGCATGGTGCTTCCCCTTTTTTGCCTATTGCGCGCAGCCGATGATGCCGACCACGGGCACCACCACGCCATCGCTGCCTTCCTTTTCGAACCGCATCGTGCCGGCGGGAATGATCGCGCCCTGGGTCAGGTCGCCGCGCTCGACAATTTCGATGTCCACCGCCACGCGGTAATCGCCGGCGGCATAGTCGCCATGCGTCGTGAAGCCGTAATTGCCGCCGCCCGATTGCTCGGTGCGCACCAGATCGACGATCATGCCCCCCGGCGCCAGGCGCGCGCGCGGCGGCTCGGTCGTCAGCATCGCCGCCAGGCTGCGCGTGGTGGTGTTGGTCCACAGGAAGGCCGCGCAGCCGGTGGCGGGCATTTCCTGGGGCGGGATGGCGCCGATCGGCAGGCCGTCGATCGAGCGCGGCAGCGGCCGGGGTGCGGCCTGTGGCGGCTTTTCCGCCGCCGTCAGCACCAGCGTCAACAGAGCCAGAACGCGCCTCATGCCGCGCTGCTTAGCATGATGATTTCGGCCGGGTAAGCCGCGATTGCGAGCAATGCGCCCAGCGGCAGCGCGTCACCCCGGTCCACCGCCCGCCCGCCCGCCCAGCGCAGCAGCACCACGCCCAGCCCGACTAGCGCGGCGACCAGCACCACCGCCGGCAACAGCCGCCAGCCCAGCCACAGGCCAATCGCGCCCAGCAGCTTGGGGTCGCCGCCGCCCAGCCCCTCACGCCCCCGCAGCATCCGGTAACCGGCACCGATCGCCCAGAGCGCGCCAAAGCCCGCCGCGCCGCCGATCAGCCGGTCCGCCAGTGCCGGGCCGATGCCCAGCGCCCAGCTCGCCACGCCGGCCAGCGCAAGCGTCGCCGTCAGCACGTCGGGCAGCCAGAATTCGGTGATGTCGAGCGCCGCCAGCGCCAGCAGCAGCCAGCCGAACAGCGCGGCCACCGGCGCCGCCATGCCGGGCAGCGTCGCCCCGGCCAGCGCGCCGATCAGCCCGGCCGCCAGCTCGATGCGCCCGTGCAGCGGGTTGATCGCCCCGCCGCACGCCCGGCAGCGCCCGCGCTGCACCAGCGCGGAGAGCAGCGGCACCAGCTCCCCCACCCCCAGCGCTCTCCCGCAGCCGTCACAAACCGAGCGCCCCGCCATCACCGAGCGCCCGTGCGGCCAGCGGATCACCAAAGTGGCAATGAAGCTGCCCAGAATCAGCCCCAGCAGCGCGAGCAGCGCCGCCGATTGCGGCCCCGCCACCGGCAGTGCGCCATCAATCGCCGTGGCCAGGGGAAGCGCGGAAAATGCCATAGCGCCCAGCGGTGGCGCGCGTATCGGCTGCCGTCAACTGGCGCCGCCGGGGCTTTGCTTCGCCGGACGGGCCGCGTAGAGACGGCGCATCACCCCATTCATCCGGAGCCAGTTCCATGACCGCCGACCCGATTGTGATCGTCAGCTATGCCCGCACGCCGATGGGCAGCTTTCAGGGCGCGCTGAGCGGCGCCGCCGCGACCGAGCTGGGCGCCGCTGCCGTCGGCGCCGCGGTCGAGCGCGCCGGGCTGTCGGGCAAGGCGGTGGAGCGCATCTATATGGGCTGCGTGCTGCCGGCCGGGCTCGGCCAGGCGCCGGCGCGCCAGGCCGCGCTCAAGGCCGGCCTGCCGCAGCATGTCGAGGCGACGACCGTCAACAAGATGTGCGGCTCCGGCATGCAGGCCGCGATCATGGCGCATGATGCGCTGGTCGCGGGCTCGGCCGACATCGTGGTGGCGGGCGGCATGGAGAGCATGACCGGCGCCCCCTATCTTTCCACCCGCCACCGTGGCGGCGCGCGCATCGGGCATGACCGGCTGATCGACCATATGTATCTGGACGGGCTGGAAGATGCCTATGAACCCGGCAAGCTGATGGGCAGCTTTGCCGAGGAAACGGCGGCCGATTACCAGTTCACCCGCGCCGAGCAGGACGATTTCGCCATCGCCTCGCTCACCCGCGCGCAGGCGGCACAGGCGGCCGGCAAGTTCGTGCGCGAAATCGTGCCGGTCGAAGTTGCCGGGCGCAAGGGATCGGTCACCGTCGATCAGGACGAGCAGCCGCAAAAGGGCGACGCCGCCAAAATCCCGACGCTCAAGCCCGCCTTTGCCAAGGATGGCACCATCACCGCCGCCAATGCCTCCTCGATTTCGGACGGCGCCGCCGCGCTGGTGATGATGCGCGCGTCGACAGCGGCGGAACTGGGGCTGACGCCCGTTGCGCGGATCGTGGCGCACGCCGCCCATGCGCATGCCCCCGCACAGTTCACCACCGCGCCCGTGCCGGCGATGAAGAAGGCGCTGGCCAAGGCCGGGTGGGACATCGCCGATGTCGACCTGTTCGAAGTGAATGAGGCGTTCGCGGTGGTGCCGATGGTGGCGATGCGCGAGCTGGGCATCCCGCACGACCGGCTCAACATCCACGGCGGCGCCTGCGCGCTCGGCCACCCGATCGGTGCGTCGGGCGCGCGGATCATGGCGACGCTCATCTCGGCGCTGCAGACCACGGGCGGCCGGCGCGGCCTTGCCAGCCTGTGCATCGGCGGCGGCGAGGCAACGGCGGTGGCGCTGGAACTTGTGGACTAGGCGCCGGCCGCTGCGTTCGATAGGCTGGGTGCTCCATCACGGGGGCAGTCTATGCGCGCAACATGGAGCAAGGCATTTCTGGCGATCCCGCTGATGCTGGCGGCGGTGCCGGCGCAGGCGCAGATGGTGACGTCCGCCAATCCTGAATCGATCGCGGCGGCGCTGCGCGACCGGGGATTCAAGGCCAAGCTGACCACCGATAAAGAGGGCGATCCGCTGATCGAAAGCGCGGCGAGCGGCTACAGCTTTGCCGTGCTGTTCTTGGGCTGCGAGAACCACAAAGCGTGCAGCAGCGTGCAATTCTATGCCGGCTTCACCCGCAAGGGGCTGCCGCAGGAAAAGATCAACGAGTGGAACCGCACCAAGCGCTTCGGCCGCGCCTATATCGACCGCGCTGGCGATCCGGTGGTAGAGATGGACATCAATCTGGAACCCGGCGGCATGCCGGCATCGCTGTTCGCCGACACTATCGACATCTGGGAAGCGCTGATCGACGCCTTTGCCAAGGTCGCCTTCGCCAAATAGGCGATCAGCGCAGCGCGCCGGCGACCAGCTTGTGCAGCTTGGTGTGCAGGCCGTCATTGGCGGCCAGATATTCGCCGCGTTCGATCATCCGGTCGCCGCCGCGATAATCAGTCACATAACCGCCGGCTTCCTTCACCAGCAACAGGCCGGCGGCGACATCCCAGCGGGCCAGGCCCGATTCCCAGAACCCATCATACCGGCCCGCCGCCACCCAGGCGAGATCGAGCGCGGCCGAGCCGAAGCGGCGGATGCCCGCGACCGAGGGCGCCACCGCGCCGAAAATCCGGCTCCACTGCGCGAAATCGCCATGCCCCAGAAACGGAATGCCGGTGGCGATCAGCGCTTCCGACAGCTCGCCCCGCGCCGACACGCGCAGCCGCTGGTCGGTGAGCCACGCCCCCCGGCCCTTTTCCGCCCAGAAGCTTTCATCGGTCAGCGGTTGATAGACCAGCGCGGCAATGGTTTCCCACTTGCCGCCGGGCTTGGGCTCCTCCGCCGCGATCGAGATGGCGAAGTGCGGAATGCCGTGCAGGAAATTGCTGGTGCCGTCGAGCGGATCGACCACGAAGCGCGGCTTGTCGGGGTTTCCCTCCACCTCGCCGCGTTCCTCCATCACGAACGCCCAGTCGGGCCGCGCGGCGCTCAGTTCCTCGAACAGCGTCTGCTCGGCGCGCTTGTCGGCCATGCTCACGAAATCGGCCGGCCCCTTGCGGCTCACCTGCAGGTGCTGCACCTCGTTGAAGTCGCGGCGCAGGCGCGGCGCCGCCTTGCGCGCAGCGCGTTCCATGACGGTGATCAGGCCGGAATGCGAAACCATAGTTCAATTCCTGTATAAATTATGTTTCACATTGACAGATCGCACGTGGCGATACAGCCTGCCGAAGCTTGGAGTAGCCGATCATGTCGAAATGGACTCTACCCATTATCGCTGTTGCCGCGGCCATCGCTTTCGTCACAAAGCCATCAATTGAAAAACATAAAGCGGTGGTCGACGCCAGTTTTTCGCAAGCACGCCAGAACAGTTGGTCTTCAGGAAACCTTGGCCAGTGGATGGGCATTGCCGCGATCGACAATCTCCGATCCGCCGATTACGAAGACTATATTCTTGCCTCTCGATACAAAGTCAAACTACAAGAAAAAACTGTAATTGACTGTTTCGGAGTGCTCGGCAACGTGATGTGCTCTCGTCCGTCCGAAAACTAAATCAATCCGCGCGCCGGACGTAGGTCTGCTCGTACACGTCAACCACAATCCGCGTGCCCGCGCCGATATGCGGCGGCACCATCACGCGCACGCCATTGTCGAGCACCGCCGGCTTGTAGCTGGACGAGGCGGTCTGCCCCTTCACCACCGCATCGGCTTCCACGATGGTCGCCTCGATGGTGTCGGGCAGCTGCACGCTGATCGCTTCCTCGTCGTAAAGCTCCATCACCACGTCCATCCCGTCCTGCAGGAAGGCAGCGGCGTCACCCAGCAGGTCGCGCGGCAGCGTGGTCTGCTCGTAATTCTCCTTGTCCATGAAGACGAGCATGTCGCCCTCGGGATAGAGGAACTGGAAGTCCTTGGTGTCCAGCCGCACGCGCTCCACCGTTTCGGCCGAGCGGAAGCGGACATTGTTCTTGCGGCCATCGCGCAGGTTCTTCATTTCAACCTGCATATAGGCGCCGCCCTTGCCGGGCTGGGTGTGCTGGATCTTCACCGCACGCCAGATGCCGCCTTCATATTCGATGATGTTGCCGGGGCGAATGTCAACGCCGCTGATCTTCATGCAAGCCGCCTGTGATACTGGAATGAGAAAGAAAGCGGCGCTTTAGCCATCCGCGCCCGATCCGGCAAGCACCCTGGCAAAGGCGCGCACGGCCGCGTCTTCGTCACCCGCCCAGACCGCGCCCGACACTGCTAGAAAATCGGCGCCGGCCGCCACCAGCGGCGCGGCATTGGCGGGCGTGATGCCGCCGATCGCGACGCAGGGCAGCTCGAACAGCGTGGTCCACCAGCTGAGGATGACAGGCTCGGCATGATGCTCCACCTGCTTGGTGGTGGTGGGGTAGAAGGCGCCGAACGCGACATAGTCCGCCCCCGCCTCCCCCGCTTCCATCGCCAGATGGCGGCTGGCGTGGCAGGTGACGCCGATCTGCGCCGCCGGCCCCAGCGCGGCGCGCGCCTCCCGCGGGTCGCCATCGCTCTGGCCCAGATGGACGCCGTCGGCGCCCAGCCGTTTGGCAAGCGCAATGCTGTCATTGACGATGAAGGCAACGTCGGCATCGGCGCAGATGCGCTGCAGCGGCTCGGCCAGCCGCGCAGCGCTGTGCTGGTCCACGCCCTTCACCCGGAACTGGAAGGCGGCGACGCCCCCCGCGCCCAGCGCCCGCCGCAGCCGCTCGGCAAAGCCGGTGTCGATCTCCGGCGGCGAGATGAGATAGAGCTGGCACGGCGGCCGCCGCTCATCGCGCACGAAGCGCGCGGCAAAATCGGGGTCGAGGGGGCCAAGCGGATCGTCTTCGGTCAT
>NZ_JAIESM010000035.1 GCF_019746015.1 Sphingomonas sp.
CGCGCAAGGGGCCGCGCCGCTGCCGCCGGGCACGCCGCAAACGGGCACGCCGCGGCCGGGCACGCCGCCGCCGGGCACGCCGCCGCCTGGAACGGGGGCGACATGAGCCATCCTCGCCGCCACACTGCAAATGGCTTCACGCCTTCTGTGCGTTCCGCCGAACACGGCTTCACGCCTTCTGTGCGTTCCGCCGAACACGGCTTCACGCTGGTCGAAGTCATCGTCGCGCTGTTCATTTTCGGGTTGATCGCGGCGGCCGGCGTCGGCGTGCTCAGCTACAGCGTACGCGCGCAGGCGATCAGCACCGCCCGGCTCGATGATATCGGCGCGATCGAGCGGTTGAAGGCGGCGCTGGGCGCGGATCTGGCGCAGGCAGTGGACCGGCCCACGCGCGACGCGGCCGGGCTGTCGCTGCCCGGCTTTCTGGGCGCCGGCGATGGCAGCGCGGTGCCGATGCTGGCGCTGGTGCGCACCGGCTGGACCAACCCCGATGGTGTTCCACGCGCAGAGGTGCAGCGGGTCGATTATCTGCTGCGCGACGGGCAATTGCTGCGCCAGGCCTATCCGATGCTGGATGGCGCGGCTGCCCTGCCGCCCGCCGTGCTGCTGGACGAGGTGAGCGACGTGCGCGCACGCTACCGGCTGGCCGGCGCATGGAGCGACCGCTGGACCGGACAGGACGGCGCGCCATTGCCGCAGGCGGTGGAGCTGCAGATCAACCGGCGCGATGGGCGCAGCTATCGCCTCGCGCTGCTGGTCGGCACCGGCTATGCGCCACCATCCGACGGGAGGACGCGCCGTGCCCTGCCGTAACGAGCGCGGCGCCGCGCTGCTTACCGTGTTGCTGATTGTCGCCTTTGTCGCGGTGCTGGCGGCCTTGGCGCTGGAGCGCGCGCGGCTGGCAACGCGGCTGGCCGCCAACGCCGTCGCCATCGATCAGGCGCGCCAATATGCGATGGCCGCCGAAGTGCTGGCGGCAACGCGCATCTCCGCGCTGCTGGGCCGCGATGCCGCGCGGGTGACGTTGCAGGGCGACTGGGCCGGGCGGCCGGTGCCGCTGCCAGTGCCGGAAGGGCGCGCCACCGCCACGCTGACCGACGGCGGCAATTGCTTCAACCTGAACGGCCTGGTCACCCAGGGCGGCGATGGCCGGCTGGTCGCGCGCCCGGCCTCGGTCGAGCAGTTCGCGCGGCTGATGCAGCTGCTGGGCGATCCGCCGCTCCATGCGCGCGAGGTTGCCGCCGCCGCCGCCGACTGGATCGACAGCGATGCCGTCGCCCTGCCCGACGGGGCGGAAGACCCGCGCTATGCCGGGCTTGCCACCCCCTATCGCACCGCCGGCGCGCTGATGGCGGACGCGAGCGAACTGCGCGCCGTCGCCGGGATGACGCCGGCGCTTTATGACAAGCTGCGCCCATGGCTGTGCGCACTGCCGCGTGCCGAGGTATCGCGCATCAACGTCAACACGTTGATGCCGGAGCAGGCCGTGCTGTTCGCCATGCTGCTGCCCGACACGCTGACCATTGCGCAGGCACGCGCGATGATTGAACAACGTCCGCCACAGGGCTTTACCAGCACCGTTGCCTTCTGGCAGGGACCGGGCCGGCAGGGGATTACGGCGGGGCCGGAGGCGCAGGGGCAGACCGCCGTCACCACCCGCTGGTTCGCGCTGAAGATCGACGTTGCGTTGGGGGATACAGGCTTGAGCGAGACCGCGCTGATCGACGCGACCGAGGCGCCCGCGCGGCTGGTGTCGCGCGCCTGGGACGACCCGTCATGACCCGGGTCGTGTTCCTGCCCGGTGATGATGCCGACGGCGCCCGCTGGCTGCGGCTGGCCGGGGGCAGCGTGGCGGCGCGCGGCGACGGGCTGGGCGCGGGCGAGGAGCCGGTGGTGGCGATTGCCCCGGCCGCCGATGTAGCGCTGCACTGGGCGACGCTCCCCGCGCGCAGCCCGGCACAGGCGCAGGCGGCGGCGCGGGTGGTGCTGGCCGACCAGCTGCTGAGCACGCCGGCGGAAACGCAGGTCGCCGTGGGCGCCGCACCGGCGGGCGAGGAGCGCCCGATTGCGGTGGTCAGCACCGGCCGCTTGCGCGCCTGGCTGGGCGAACTGGCCGAGCATGGCATCGATCCCGAAGCGATCATTCCCGCGCCGCTGCTGCTGCCGGTGCCGGAGACGGGCTTCGTGCTGGGCGATCTGGGCGGGGAGCGGGTGGTGCGCGGGCCGCGCGCGGGCTTTGCCGACGATCCGGTGCTGACCGAGCTGCTGACCGATGGCGCCACGCCCGCCCTGCTTGATCAGGCCGCGTTGGAGACGGCGCTGGCTGCTGCCGTCGCCACGCCTGCGCTCGATCTGCGCCAGGGCGAATTCAGCCGGCGCCGGCCGGTTGTGATCAACCGGGCCATGCTGCGCCGCGCCGGATGGCTGGTGGCAGCGGTGGCGCTGGTGATGCTGGCGACGCAACTGGTGCAGCTGGTGCGCTATGGCTGGGCGGCGGGTTCGCTTGAACGACGCGCAGCGGAGCTTGCCCGAACCGGGCTTGCCCCCGGCGAAGCGGTGGAAGACGCGCCGCGCCAGCTGACCGAGCGGCTGGCACGGCTGCGCGGGCCGGGCAACGGCTTCAGCGCGACGGCGGCGGCGCTGTTCCAGGCGATGCGCGCGGTGCCGGGCAGCGAGGCACGCGCGCTGAGCTTCGATGCGCAGGGGCGGCTGACCGCCACACTCGTCACCCAGTCGGAGGCGCAGATTGCCGATATTGCCGCCCGGCTGCGCGATGCCGGCTTCGTGGCGGAGCCGGGCGCGGTGAGCGGGTCGGCCGGGCGCTATCAGGGCGAATTGCGCATGGTGCCGCGATGATCGGCGCGCTTGGCCGCTGGTTCACCGCATTGTCGCCGCGTGAGCGGGCGCTGATCGGCATTGCCGCGCTGCTGCTCGCCGGCATTGTCGGCTGGTTCGGCATTGTCCGCCCGGCAACCATCGGGCTGGAGCAGGCCCGTGCGCGCCACGCCGCCGCCGCGCAGCAGCTGGCGACCGTTCAGGGGCAGCTGGCCGCGCTCACCCCGCTGGCAAAGGCAGGGCCGGCAAAGCTCAACGCCCCGCTCGACACGGTGCTGCGCGAGCGGGCGACGCTGGCCGGTTTCACGCTCTCCACCGTTTCCGCGCAGAGCGATAATGGCGTGCTGATCGCGCTGCCCGCCGCGCGGCCGCGCGCGCTGTTCGGCTGGATTGCGGCGCTGGAGGCGGACGGGATTCTCGTCCAGCAGTTGCAGGTCACCGACAATGGCGATCAGACGCTGTCGGTATCGGTCACGCTGCGCGCGCGCGGGCTGTGATGCGGCGGCTGGTGCTGGCGCTGGTCGCGCTGCTGCTGGCGGCGCTGGTGGCGACGCTGCCGATGCGGCTGGCGCTGGGGCTGGCCGGGGTTGAGCGCGGCGGCCTTGCCATCGGGTCGGTGGAAGGCAGCATCTGGGGCGCCACGCTGACCGACATCCGCTATGGCCCCGTCGCGCTGGGCGATGCACGCGCGGCGCTCTCCCCCTGGCGGCTGATGGTGGGGGAGGCGCGGCTGGCGCTGCGGGCGTCTGGCGCCGACCTCGCGCTGGTCAACGGCCTGTGGGGCAGGGGCCTTGATGCGCCCGCCGCCACGCTCTCCACCGGCGCCCTGTTCGCGCCGCTGCCGGTACGCCAACTGGAGCTTGTCGGGCTGTCAGTGCGCTTTGCCGGCGGCCGCTGCGCGCGTGCCACCGGGCAGGTGTCCGCGCGTGTCGATGGCGAGATTGCCGGCATCGCGCTGCCCCAGGCGTTGTCCGGCACCGCGCGGTGCAGCGATGGCGCGTTGTTGCTGCCACTGGCGAGTGCGGGCGGGCAGGAAAAGCTGACGCTCACCATTGCCCGCGATGGTACGTTTCGCGCGGTGCTGGACCTTCAGCCGGGCGATGGCCAGGCTGCGGCCCGGCTGGCGGGTGCCGGGTTCCAGTCGATCGGCAGCGGCTATCGTCTTTCCGCGCAAGGGCGCTTCTGATAGGCTTGACGATGCCCCGTCGGCGCCGCTAGTGGCCGCGCTTCACGGCGACCGTAGTTCAATTGGTTAGAGCGCCGGCTTGTGATGCCGGAAGTTGCGGGTTCAAGTCCCGTCGGTCGCCCCATTTCCTGATAGTGCTAAAGGGGCGCCTGTGTCCGGCTGGGGTTTTGCTGATTTCGACGCCCATGAAGGCGTGCACCTGTTCACCGACCCAGCATCCGGCCTTCAGGCAGTGATCGCGGTGCATTCCACCGCGCTCGGCCCGGCCGGCGGCGGTGCGCGCTTCTGGCACTATGCCGACAGCGATCAGGCAATCACCGACGCGCTGCGCCTGTCGCGCGGCATGAGCTACAAGAACGCGATGGCGGGGCTGCCGATGGGCGGCGGCAAGGCCGTGGTGCTGGCGGACGCCGGCCGCACCAAGACCGAAGGCCTGCTGAAGGCGTTCGGCCGCGCGATCGACTCGCTGGGCGGGCGATATGTCACCGCCGAAGATGTCGGCATGTCCGACCAGGACATGGTCGTCATTTCCGGCGAGACGCGCTTCGTGGCCGGGCTGCCGGTGGCGAGCGGGCAGGCGGGCGGCAATCCCGGCCCCTATACCGCGCTTGGCATCTATCTGGGCGTGAAGGCCGCCGCCCGGCGCGCGCTGGGGGCGGAGAGCATGCAGGGCGTGCATGTCGCCATTCAGGGCGTCGGCTCGGTCGGCGGCGGGCTGGCCGAACTGCTGGCGGCCGATGGTGCGCGGCTGACGCTGGCTGATGTCGATGCCGGCCGCGCGCAGCAGCTGGCGACGCAGCTGGGCGCGCAGGTGGTGAGCAGCGACGATATTCTGGGGGTGGAGGCCGACATCCTCAGCCCCAACGCGCTGGGCGCGATCCTGACCGAGCAGACGATTGCCGGGCTGAAGGTGAAGGTGGTCGCCGGCGGCGCCAACAACCAGCTGGCGACCCCCGCCGACGGCCAGCGGCTGCACGACACCGGCATCCTTTATGCCCCCGATTATGTGATCAACGCCGGCGGCATCATCAATGTGTGCCTCGAATATTTCGGCCAGGGCGACCGCGCCGAAGTGGAAGCCCGCATCCACCAGATCCCGGCGCGGCTGGAACAGGTGTGGGAGGAAAGCGCCCGCACCGGCCGCCCCGCCGCCGCCGTGGCCGACAGCATCGCCCAGCGGCTGATCGGGCGGGCGTAAGCTACATCTGTCATGCCGGACTTGTTCCGGCATCCACCGGCGTCCCAAGGATACGGATCGGCGAACTTGGCATGACCGTGGACCCCGGAACAAGTCCGGGGTGACGGGTTGGATCAAGCCGCAGCGGAGGAGCCATGACCAAAGCGCAACTGCCGCCTTTCCCCGCCCCGCTTCCCGCCGACTGGCCCACGCGGCTTGCCGGCTATGCCGCCACCCGCGACAGCATCGGCGAGTCGGGCGCGATCATCCACCGGCTGGCGGCGCCGGGGCGGCCGACGCTCTATCTGAAACAGGGCAGCGGCACCGTCGCGCGCGACATTGCCGATGAATATGCCCGGCTGCGCTGGCTGCAGGGCCGGCTACCGGTTGCGCGGCTGGTTGCCTTTGCCGAGGAAGGCGGCACCGCGTGGCTGCTGACCGAGGCACTGGCGGGCCAAGCTGCCTATGCGTGGCTGGAGGCGCACCCCGAACGCCGGGCGGAGGCGGTGGCGGGCCTGGCGCGTTTCCTGCGCCGGCTCCATGCGCTGCCGGCCGAGACCTGCCCGTTCAACGCCGCGCTGCCGCTGCGGCTGGCGGCGGCACGCGCGCGGATCGATGCCGGGCTGGTGGAAACCGAGGAGTTCGACGAGGTCCGCGCCGGCTGGAGCGCGGAGCAGGTTTGGGACCGGCTCCACGCGCTGTTCCCCGTCGAAGCCGCGCCGGTGGTGACGCATGGCGACTATTCGCTCGACAACATCTTTCTCGACGACAGCGGCGCGGTGACCGGCATCATCGATGTCGGCCGGCTGGGCGTGGCCGACCGCCATCAGGATCTGGCGATCCTGCTCAATTGTCTGGGCGAGTTCGATGCCGCGCTGGCGCCGGCGCTGTTCGCCGCCTATGGCACCACGCCCGACCCGCGCCTGATCGAGCTCCACCTGCTGCTCGACGAGCTGTTCTGAGCAAGCAGCCGCCCCAAAAACGGGGCGGGCCGCCCGTCAGTTCAGCGGCAGGTTCAGCGCCTGGGCAACGGCTGCGTGGCGGATCTTGCCGCCCGAGACGTTGAGGCCATTGGCCAGATGCGCATCAGCCGCCATTGCCGCATCGGCGCCCAGGCTCGCCAGCTTCAGCACGAAGGGCAGGGTGGCGTTGTTGAGCGCGAATGCCGAGGTGCGCGCAACCGCGCCCGGCATGTTGGCGACGCAGTAATGGATCACGCCTTCCTCCACGAAGACGGGGTCGTCATGCGTCGTCGCGCGCGAGGTTTCGAAGCAGCCGCCCTGGTCGATGGCGATGTCGACCAGCACCGAGCCGCGCTTCATCGTCTTCAGCATCTCGCGCGTCACGAGCTTGGGCGCGGCCGCGCCGGGCACCAGCACCGCGCCGATCACCAGATGCGCGTCGCGCACCGCAGTCGCGATGGCGGCGGCGCTGGCATATTGCGTCTTGATCTGGCTGGAAAAGAACATGTCCAGCTCGGCCAGCCGGGCATTGTTGATGTCATAGATGGTTACGTCCGCGCGCATACCGACCGCCATCTGCGCCGCGTTGACGCCCGAAATGCCGCCGCCCAGAATTGCCACCTTGGCCGGCGCCACGCCCGGCACCCCGCCCAGCAGCACGCCGCGCCCGCCCTGTTCCTTTTCCAGATAATGCGCGCCGACCTGAACCGACATGCGCCCGGCCACTTCCGACATCGGCTTCAGCAGCGGCAGCGAATGGTCGTTGGCGGTGACGGTTTCATAGGCGATGCAGGTCGCGCCCGACTTCATCAGCCCTTCGGCCTGCGGCTTGTCTGCCGCCAGGTGCAGATAGGTGAACAGCGTGTGCCGCGCCTCCAGCATGGCGACTTCGGCGGGCTGCGGCTCCTTCACCTTCACGATCATGTCGGACTGGGCGAAAACCTCCGCCGCGGTGCCGACGATGCGGGCGCCGGCGTTCACATAGGCCTGATCCTCGAAATCGATGCCGCCGCCGGCGCGGGTTTCGACCACCACTTCATGCCCGGCGCGCGAGAGTTCCGCGACCGATGCCGGGGTCAGCCCCACGCGATATTCGTGGTTCTTGATCTCCTTGGGAACACCAACGCGCATCTCGCCTCTCCATCTGTTTTCGCGGCCGCCAGAATCGGCTGGCAGGCCCTATAATCGGGTGGCGCGCGAATGTCCCGTTGCGAGTGCATGCTGCAGGTGCTAAGCGAAACGAGTTCGTCAACCAGGCGTTTTCCCTTTGATGCTCGGTCTTTCCAACCCGTTCGCCGGGACGTGCCCGCAGTGAGCGAAACCCCGTCCACCCCGGCACCCGCCGCCACCGATGGAAAGATGCGCCTGGCGATCAGCGCGATGGGCGTCGTCTTCGGCGATATCGGCACCAGCCCGCTCTATGCGCTGCGCGAAACCTTTGCCGGCCACCATGCGCTGACGCCGGACATGCTGCACATCATGGGCGTGCTCAGCCTCATCTTCTGGTCGATGATGGTGGTGGTGACGTTCAAATATGTGAGCGTCATCATGCGGGCCGACAATCGCGGCGCTGGCGGCAGCCTGGCGCTTCTGGCGCTGGTCAGCGGCCGCACCAAGACATCGCGCTGGACCGCCGGCATCGTGTTGCTCGGCGTGCTGGCGACCGCGCTCTTCTATGGCGATTCGATCATCACGCCCGCCGTCTCGGTGCTGAGCGCGGTGGAGGGGATCACCGTTGCCGCGCCCGATTTCGCGGTCTGGGTGCTGCCGGTGTCGGTGGCCATTCTGGTGATGCTGTTTTCGATCCAGCAGGGCGGCACCGCGCGGGTCGGGGCCTGGTTCGGCCCGGTGATGCTGGTCTATTTCGTGGTTATCGGCGCGCTGGGCGCGGCGAGCATTGCGCAGACGCCGGAGATATTGGGCGCGCTGCTGCCGCACCATGCCGTGCTGTTCTTCGTGGCAGACCCCATGCGCGCCTTTCTCGCGCTCGGCTCGGTGGTGCTGGCGGTCACCGGGGCGGAGGCGCTTTATGCCGATATGGGCCATTTCGGTCGCAATCCCATCCGCGTGTCGTGGCTCTTCTTCGTGCTGCCGGCGCTGCTGCTCAACTATCTGGGGCAGGGGGCGCTGATCATCCGGCTGGGCGCGCCGGCGCTGCACAATCCTTTCTTCCTGCTCGCCCCCGATGCGCTGCGCCTGCCGCTGGTGGTGCTGGCAACGCTGGCTGCGATCATTGCCAGCCAGGCGGTGATTTCGGGCACTTTCTCGGTAACGCATCAGGCGGTGCAGCTGGGCTTCATGCCGCGCCTGCGGGTGGAGCACACCAATGCCGCCACCGCCGGGCAGATCTATGTGCCGCTCATCAACTGGGCGATGCTGGTGATGGTGATCATCCTGGTGCTGAGCTTCCGCAGCGTGTCGAACCTGACGGCGGCCTACGGCATCGCGGTGACGGGGGCGATGCTGATCGACACCTGCCTGCTGGGCGTGGTGCTGCTGCGGCTGTGGGAATGGCCGCTGTGGCGCACCGTGCCCCTGCTGGGGCTGTTCCTGCTGGTCGACGGCGCCTTCTTCACCGCCAACCTGGCCAAGGTGACGCATGGCGGCTGGTTCCCGCTGATGGTGGGGCTGCTGATCTTCGTCGTCCTCACCACCTGGTCGAAGGGCCGCAAGCTGATGGTGGACCGGATGCGCGCGACCGCGCTGCCGATCAGCGTGTTCATCCGCTCCGCCGCGGGCAGCGCGACGCGCGTGCCGGGTACGGCGGTCTATATGACCTCGTCGCCCGTCGGCGTGCCGCACGCGCTGCTCCACAACCTCAAGCACAACAAGGTGCTGCACGACCGCATCGTGCTGCTGACGGTGAAGATCGCCGATCAGCCCTATGTCGCGGCCGATGAGCGCTGCGAGCTGGAGGATCTGGGCAGCGGGTTCCACCGCATGGTGCTGCGCTACGGCTTTGTCGAGGAGCCCGACGTGCCCGCCGCCCTGGCCAATGTCCACCGCTGCGGCGCGCAGTTCCGGATGATGGACACCAGTTTCTTCCTGGCCCGGCAGAGCCTGTTGCCGGCGGAGAAGCCCGGCATGAGCATCTGGCGGGAAAAGCTGTTCGCGTGGATGCTGCGCAATGCCGAGGGGGCGATGGAATTCTTCCGCCTGCCCACCAACCGCGTGGTTGAGCTGGGCAGCCAGGTGGAGATTTGACCGAAGCAGCGCCGATTATCGTGTCGGCGCTGCTGGGTGCGGCCGATTTCGCCTGGTTCGATGCGCAGCGCCGCCGCCATTTCCCGCCCGAGCGCAACCTGCTGCCCGCGCACCTGACGCTGTTCCACCATCTGCCGCCCTCGGTCGCCGATGAGGTGAAGGCGCGGCTGGCCGCCGAAACCCGCCACGTGCCGCCGCCGAGTGCGCGCGTTGCCGGCCTCATCAATCTGGGGCGCGGCGTTGCCTATCGGATCGAGGCGCCGGCGCTGGCCGATATCCGCGAACGGCTGGCCGAGGCGTTCCGCTCGCTGCTGACGCCGCAGGACGCCGCGGGCTGGCGCCCGCATATCACCGTGCAGAACAAGGTCGCGCCAGCGGACGCCCGCGCGCTGCTCGCCGAGCTTCAGGCAGGCTTTGCGCCGCGCCCCATCGCGATCGCCGGGCTGGCCAGCTGGTGGTATCGCGGCGGGCCGTGGGAGAAGCTGTCAACGCACCGCTTTGGTTGATGGCGCGGCGTGTGACTGTAGTCGGCGAAGGGGCTTTGATTTGTTGTCGCGGCTGGCAACTTACCGCTATTTTCGGTATTGGATCGTCCCACAAGTATAGACTTTCCGGGGGTGACCAATGCCATTAATGTTCTTCGCGCTCACCCCATCCCTGGGATATGAGCTTTATAGGACCGATGGCACCCCGCAAACGACAAGTATCGTTCGCGAAATCTGCGTAGGCAGGTGCAATGGCGTCGTGACCGACGCTGGCACGGCGGCGGTTGGCGCGACATTTTATTTTGCGGGCAGCGCGCCGGATAGCGGGCAGGAACTGTGGCGAAGCAACGGCACGGCCGCCAGCACGCAGCTGGTGGCAGACATTAATCCTGGCGCAAGCGGCAGCAACGCGCGCAATTTCACGCGCGTTGGCAACCTCGTCTATTTCCTCGCAACCAATGGTGGCAGCAACAATGGGGTGTGGCGCAGCGACGGCACGGCGGCGGGCACCCAGTTCGTAACCAGTGCTGGCGGCGGCACGATCAGCCAGCTCACCGCCGTTGGCAACCGCCTGTTCTTCACCGTCGCCAACGCCGGCCGGATCGAGCTTTGGGCGACCGATGGCACGCCGGCTGGGAGCAGCCGGGCGCTGTCGCTGAACGGCACCGGTGTGAGCATTGACAATATCGTCGATTTCAATGGCGTTGCCTATTTCCTGGCCAATGACGCAGTTACCGGCCGCGAATTATGGCGTTCTGACGGTAGCGCCGGCAATACGTCGATAGTAATGCAGGTTGCCACGGGTATCGAGGGCGTTACCTCGCAACTCGCCATCTGCCGAAACCGGATGTGGTTCCTGTCGACCCCGTCCTTTACCTGGGTTCCAACCTTCAGCCCGCCGGGAACGGCGCCCGTCGAAAGCCGCGCAGCAGACCTTTGGGTGTCGAGTGGCACGCCGGGCACCACCACGATGTTCCGGCGATTTTTCCCCAATGGCGAAAATGCTGGCCCTCGTCCGTCGATTCCGCAGGCCGTTCGACAAACCGATATCGCATCTTCAAATACTGCAATGTTCATTCATTATCGCAATAGTACCAATAACATCTTGATCGGCACTCAGGACCGAGAATCACTTTATACACTTAATTGTGATGGCGTTGAATACGGCACGCTAACAAGCGAAGTTTCGCCAATGCCTGGGTGGTTTTTTACGGCTGAATGGAGGTCAAGCAGCTTTGGTAACAACGTTTACGTAAGCACTGGTAAAACATTTAATTTATACGGTACAGATGGGACGACCGTGGTACGTGGCCCCAATAATTTTAACTTCAATATGCTTCCTGGTATCGGCTATGGTGGCCTTTTTACTGTAACGCCGGGCGGTTTATACTACCCAGCAAGCGATCCGGAGCTGGGGTGGAACCTGTATCGCGCGGTCTGGCCGAACACCGTTTCGACATTGGTCGCCGACATCGCAACGGAACCGGGGGGCAGCTCAAATTCCAATCCCCTTGGGCAAACCTGGGTGGAAGGGCAGCTGGACGCGCTGGGGCGCGTTGCTGGTGATTTCAATGGCGATGGACGGTCGGACATATTGTGGCGCAACGTCAATGATGGTTGGGTCACCCAGTGGCAGATGAACGGCAACCAGATCAATGCCGCCTATGTCTATCAGGTGCCGACTGATTATCAGATCGCCGGCACCGGCGATTTTGACGGCGACGGCAGGACCGACATCTTGTGGCGCGGGCCCAATGGCGAAGTCACCATGTGGCTGATGGTTGGTTTTGCGATCAAGCAGGCCGCTGTGGTCGCGTCGGTGCCCTTTAGCTATCAGATTCGCGGCGTCGGTGACTTTAACGGCGATGGCCGCGCCGATATCCTGTGGCAGGGCGATACCGGCGAAGTGAACGCCTGGTTGATGAATGGCACGCGCATCGCCAATGCCGGCAATGTCGGCTTCGTCACCCCATTTTATCGTTTCGTCGGGACGGGTGATTTCAACGGCGACGGGCGCAGCGACGTGATGTGGCGCGGCACCGACAGCAGCATTGTCACCTGGCAGATGAACGGCCTGTCGCCGACCGGCTATTTTGTCGCCGCCGTCGACGACAGCTGGCGCATTCAGGGCCTGCGCGACATGGACGCTGACGGCAGGGCCGATGTGGTGTGGCGCAACGACAATGGCTCGGTCGCGCTGTGGCTGATGAACGGCAGCATTCCCACGCCCCGGGGGCTTGGCCAGATCGATGCTGATCAGGCGGGTCAGGCGCTGGGTGATTATGACGGCGATCGGCGTGGCGAGATATTGTGGCGCTCGCAGAACGGCACGCTGCGCCGGTGGAACATCAGCTCGGGCGTACCCGTGTCGACCGATTTCAACACGGTCACGCTCGACTGGCAGGTGCAGTGATCAGCGCCTGCACGGGGCGTGCGATGCCCGCTTGACCTGCGCCGCGCCACCCCTTAAGCCGCGCGCCTGCCCGGCGCGGCAGGCCCTTTTCGGGGCGGAGTAGCTCAGTTGGTTAGAGCACGGGAATCATAATCCTGGGGTCGGGGGTTCAAGTCCCTCCTCCGCTACCATTTCGCCGATTTGGGGTTCGTGGCACCTGTAACCGCGCCCGGCCATCGCCCGAAAGGCGCTTGCAAACCGGGGGGCTGCACCCCCAAATCACGCTATTCGCCACCGGGAACACGCCATGCCAACCACGCACCACACGCACATGCTGATCATCGGTTCCGGCCCGGCCGGGCTTTCCGCCGCCATTTATGGCGCGCGTGCCGGCATGAAGCCGATCCTGGTGCAGGGCATCCAGCCCGGCGGCCAGTTGATGACGACGACCGATGTCGAAAATTATCCCGGCTTTCGCAACGTCATCCAGGGGCCGTGGCTGATGGAGGAAATGTCGGCCCAGGCCGAACATGTCGGCACCCGGCTGATGTATGACACGATCGTCTCGGTCGATCTGTCTGAGCGGCCCTTCCGGCTGACCGGCGACAGCGGCGATGTGTATGCGGGCGACGTGCTGATCATCGCCACCGGCGCCCAGGCCCGCTGGCTGGGGCTGGAAAGCGAAGAGCTGATGAAGGGCAAGGGCGTGTCGGCTTGCGCGACGTGCGACGGCTTTTTCTATCGCGGCAAGAAGGTAGCGGTGATCGGCGGCGGCAATACCGCGGTTGAGGAAGCGCTCTACCTCACCAATCATTCGGACGACGTGACGCTCATCCACCGCCGTGACTCGCTGCGCGCGGAGAAAATCCTGCAGGACCGGCTGTTCGCCAACCCCAAGATCAAGGTGCTGTGGAACAAGAACGTCACCCGCTTTGTCGGCGGCGGCACGCCGGAAGGGCTAGTGGGGCTGGAACTGATCGACACTGTGACCGGCGAGGCGAGCGACATTGCGGTGGAGGGTGGCTTTGTCGCCATCGGCCACAGCCCGGCGACCGCGCTGTTCCAGGGGCATCTGGCGCTCGATGGCGATGGCTATATCCAGGTCGAGCCCGGCACCACGCGCACCAGCGTGCCCGGCGTGTTCGCCTGTGGCGACGTGATGGACAAGATTTACCGTCAGGCAATCACCGCCGCCGGCACCGGCTGCATGGCCGCGCTGGATGCGGAAAAATTCCTGGCAGCGGCCGAGTTCGAAGCGCGCGTGGCCATCGCTGCGGAGTGAGGGGCACGCCGTTCCTCCCCTCCCGCTTGCGGGAGGGGCCGGGGGTGGGCAGGCCGCGCGGTTGCCCTAGCCCAGCGCCGCCAGCACCGCGTCGGTCAGCGCCGCTTTGGCGGCTGCATCGGCGAAACTGTGCGAGGCGGTGTCGATCCGCGTGACCGGCCCGGCATGGCCGGCGCGGCGGGCGGCGTCGGCAAAGGCAATCGCGGTCGCGTCACCGCTGGCCAGCAGCACGCGCGCATCCGGGTGGGCGGCAAGGGCGGCAAACACGGCTGCTTCGAGCTGGCTCAGCTCCTCAGGTGTTTTCTGCGAAATACGGCGCAGCCCGCTGAATAGCTTGCCGAACCGGATTTGGCCGCTGAGCAGCCTTGCCCAGGCTTTGGGATCGGTGAGGCGCGCCAGATAATGCGCGCGGATCGCCGCCGGCGGGGGCAGGGGGCCAGCCTCCACCACCCACGGATTGGCGAGCAGCAGCCGGTCGAAAGTGCCCGGCGCATGGAGCAACAGCGCGGTGGCCGCGTCGCAATTGCCAAAGCCGACCAGGCGCGTCACCTGCGGGGCATGCGTGCGGAAGGTGGCGATGGCGGCGGCCAGATCGGGCGCGGCGCTGGCATAGCCGCCATTGACGCCGGTTGAATCGCCCACGCCGCGCCGGTCGAAACGGAACACCGGGTGGCCGGCGGCGGCGACGCGCGCGGCAAGCGCCGCCATGCCGCGATGCGCGCCGGCGCGGATTTCATTGCCGCCGGAGACGATCAGCAGTCCTGTGGTGCCCGGCGCCTCGTCCAGCGTGCCGAACAGGGTATCACCCTCGCACGGGAAGGTGATCACCCTGCGCATGCTGCGATCCACTCTGCGATATCGGCTGCAAGTAGTTCTGCCAGATCAGGATCATCGCCCGGCTCGGCCAGCCGCCAGAGCGGCGCGCCGGGCAGCTTCAGATCGGCGGGCGCGGGGTCGCTGTCCAGCCGCACCGTCCGCTGGCCGGGGGCAAGCGTGGCGGTCTCCAGTGACTGGACGAAGGCGTCGCTCACCGCGTTGCCGGCAACCGTCACGCCATCCCCCAGTGCGCGCAACCGCTTGATTTCACGCGCAAGTTCGGCACCCGTCTGCGGGGACAGGCGCCAGCGCGCGGGGGCGGGCGCATCGATCAGCGCCGCACTACGGATCGCCGCGCTGAACACCGGCGACGCCAGCGAGGCGACCAAATCCAACACCGCCTGTTGGAGATTTGCCAGAACCAGTTTCTCAGTATCCACGAGACTGTCTGCGAAACCCGGCAGATCGGGCAAAACCCCTGCAATTCCGCGCTTTTCCAGCGCCCGCAGGATCGCGACGCCAAAGGCGCGGGTGCGGTTATATTCCTCGAAAAAGGGCAGCAAAAGGACTACCACCGGGCCATGATCGGGGCCGAAGCGCAGCAACGCCTCCCGCCCGCCGGCCCAGTGATAGTCGCCGATCAAGTGGCGACCTTGGCAGCGGCATAGCGGACCAGCGCGCCGAAGCTGCCCATCATGTCGGCATCGACCTCGTCATCCTCGATCAGGATGCCCAGCCGGTCCTCCAGCTCGGTCAGCACGCCGGCAACCGCAATCGAGTCGAACTCGAGCAGCGTGCCGAACAGCCCGCTGTCGGCATCGAGCGCCGCCGCCCGTTCCGCGCTGATGCCCAGCACATCGCGCAGCACGCCGCGCACCACTTCATCCACCTTCGCCGCTGTCGCCACTGCGGATAACCCCTTGCTCAATGGCGCGAGCGCCTAGCCAATTGGCCGGCGCTTGCCAAGCGCGATGCCCTTCACAGCCGCGCCGCACCCGGTATCTAGGGGGGATGGTAGCGCTCGATCCCGTCCCCCGTCCGATCGATCATCTCCCCCGGCGCGGTGCGGCGGCGGCGGCGGCGATTGTCGATGCCGGCGGCACGCTGGACTTTGCCGGGCTGGAGCGGGCGGTGGGGGCGCTGGCGGCCTGGCTGGCCCGGCAAGGCCTGCGACCCGGCGACCGGGTGGCGAGCTGGCTGCCCAAGACGCGCACCGCCTGCCTGATGCCGCTCGCCGCGCCGCGCGCCGGGCTGGTCCATGTACCGGTCAACCCGCTGCTGAAGCGCGCGCAGGTTGCGCACATCCTGGCGGACAGTGGTGCGGCGCTGCTGCTCACCCAGCCGGCCCGGGCGGCGACGCTGAGCGCTGGCGACGTGCCGGCGGAATGCACGGTGCTGCTGGAGGAGCAGGTGATTGCGGGTGACGCCATGCCGCCCTCCGCCGCCGCACCGGATGCGCTGGCGGCCATCCTCTACACCTCTGGCTCGACCGGGCGGCCCAAGGGCGTGATGCTGAGCCACGCCAATCTGTGGCTGGGGGCGATCAGCGTGGCGCATTATCTGAAGCTGTCGCCCGCCGACCGGACGCTGTGCGTGCTGCCCTTCAGTTTCGATTATGGCCAGAACCAGCTGTTCAGCAGCTGGGCCGCCGGCGCCAGCGTCGCCCCGCTCGACTATCTCACTGCGCGCGACGTGGTGAAGGCGGTTGCCCGCACCGGTGCCACCACCCTGGCCGGGGTGCCGCCGCTCTGGCTGCAACTGGTGGAGACCGAGTGGCCGGCCGAGACTGCGGCGATGCTGAGGCGCCTCACCAATTCGGGCGGCGCGTTGACGGTGCCGCTGGTGCGCGCGCTGCGGGCGCGGTTTCCGGCGGCCGATCTCTACCCGATGTACGGCCTGACCGAGGCGTTCCGCTCGACCTATCTGGCGCCGGAAATGGTCGACGCGCACCCGGAGTCGATCGGCCGCGCCATTCCCTTTGCCGAGATACTGGTGGTCCGCGCCGACGGCAGCGCCGCGGATGCCGGCGAACCCGGCGAGCTGGTCCATGCCGGGCCGCTGGTTGCCCAGGGCTATTGGCGCGATGCCGCGCGCACTGCCGAGCGCTTCCGCCCCGCCCCGGCGCACGCGACGAGCGGTGGCACCGCCGTCTGGTCCGGCGACACGGTGGTGCGGGATGCCGACGGCCTGCTGCGCTTCGTCGGCCGCGAGGACGAGATGATCAAAAGCGCCGGCAACCGCATCAGCCCCACCGAGATCGAGGAAGCGGTGCTGCGCGGCGGCGAGGCGGCGGAAGTGGTGGCGGTGGGCGTGCCCGATGCCCGGCTGGGCCAGGCTATCGCGCTGGTGCTGCGCGGCGATGCCGCGGCGGAGGAAGACCTGCGGGCCCGGCTGCGTGCGGAACTGCCCAATTTCATGCAGCCGGCCCGCTATGACTGGCGCACCGACCTGCCCCGCAACGCCAATGGCAAGCTGGACCGCGCCGCGCTGAAAAAGGAACTGACGTCATGAAACCGATGGGCAGCATTCCGGCGGATTTTCGCGGTGGCGAGACGCTGACCATCGCCGGCAGAAGCGCGGAGGACTGGATCGGGATTGCCGGCTGCACGCCGCTGTTCGTTTATGACATGGCCGTCGTCGCACGCCGGATCAGCAAGTTGCGCGCGGCAATGCCGCCTGCGCTTGCCGTGCATTATGCGGTGAAGGCCAACCCCTTCCGCCCTCTGGTCGAACAGATCGCGCCGCTGGTCGATGGGTTGGATGTCGCGTCGGCCGGCGAGCTGGCGCTGGCGCAAGCGGTGGCCCCGGCCAGCCCCGTGAGCTTTGCAGGCCCGGGCAAGCGCGACGCGGAACTGGCGGCGGCAATCACTGCGGGTGCCACGATCAACCTGGAATCGGCCGGCGAGGCGGCACGCGCCCTTGCCGCCGCGGAGCAGCTTGGCATCGCCCCCAAGCTTGCCATCCGCGTCAATCCCGACTTCGAACTGCGCGGCAGCGGCATGCGCATGGGCGGGCGCGCCTCGCCCTTCGGGGTGGACGCGGAACAGGTGCCCGCGCTGGTGCGACAGCTGCAGGACGCCGGGGCCGACTGGCGCGGCTTTCACATCTTCGCCGGGTCTCAGGCGCTTGATGCCGAGGCGATCATCGAAACCCAGGCGCAGACGGTCGCGCTGGCAGCGCGGCTGGCGGATGCGGTCGGCGCCGCGCCGCCGCTCGTCAATCTCGGTGGCGGCTTCGGCATTCCCTATTTTCCTGGCGAGCAGCCGCTCGACATAGGCGCCATCGGCGCGGTGCTGGCAGAGGTGCTCGACCGGCGCGCGCCGAGCCTGGCCAGCACCCGCTTTGCGCTGGAACTGGGGCGCTGGCTGGTGGGTGAGGCGGGGGTGTATCTGACCCGCATCGTCGACCGCAAGCAAAGCAAGGGCGAGACCTTCCTCGTCACCGATGGCGGGCTGCACCATCAGCTTGCCGCAAGCGGCAATTTCGGCACGGTCGTTCGCCGCAACTATCCCCTTGCGCTCGCCAACCGGCTGAATGCCGCAGCGGATGAGGTGGTCAACGTGGTCGGGTGCCTGTGCACCCCGCTGGACCGGCTGGGCGATCAGGTCAGCCTGCCCCGCGCGGAAATTGGCGATGTTATCGCCATCTTCATGGCCGGTGCCTATGGCCTGTCGGCAAGCCCGACGGCCTTTCTTGGCCACCCCGCGCCGGTGCAGATCCTGGCCGGAATTCCCAGTAATCCTAACGCTATCTTCACCTGTTGACGCCATAAACCGGGGCTGAAGCAGCACGGCCGGATGCGTTGACGTCACGCATTCGCACGCCGCGCCGCGGGAGGTCGATATGCGGTTGCGCCAGTTTTCAACGGTGTTTGCCGGGCCGGCAATGGCCCTGCTGCTCAGCTCTTGCGTCGGTGGTTCGCGGACCGAGTTGCCACCGGCAAGCTATGTGGCGACGCAGGAACAGGCGGGCGAGGAATATGTCATCGGCCCGCTCGACCAGCTCAACATCTTCGTCTGGCGCAACCCCGAACTCTCGGCAAAGGTGCAGGTGCGCCCCGATGGCCGCATCACCACGCCGCTGGTGAACGACATGCCCGCCGTCGGCAAGACGCCGGCAATGCTGGCCGACGACATGAAGCTGGCGCTGGGCGAATACATCAAGGACCCGATCGTCTCGGTCATCGTCGAGAATTTCTCGGGCACGTTCAGCCAGCAGGTGCGCATTGTCGGCGCGACCGAAAAGCCGGCCGCCATTCCTTACCGCGCAAATATGACGCTGCTCGACGCAATGATCGCGGTGGGTGGCCTTGGCCAATATGCCGCCGGTAACCGGGCGCGGCTGATCCGCTATGATCGCGCGACCGGCCGCCAGCGCGAATATGGCCTGCGCCTGTCCAGCCTGCTGAAGAACGGCGACTCGAGCGCCAACGTCAAGCTGCAGCCCGGGGATGTCATCATCATTCCCGAAAGCATGTTCTGATCGGGGGGCGGGCAGTTGAACGGCCTTTATGACGAACTGCGACTGGCGATCCACAGCATCTGGGCGCGACGCTGGGTGGTGCTGGCGGTCGCGTGGGCCGTTTGCCTGATCGGGTGGTTCTTGGTTGCACAAATCCCCGCCACCTATGTCGCCAAAGCGCGCGTCTCGGTTCAGATCCAGTCGATCCTGCCGGGCAAGATCGGCATCACCCCCGATGAACAAGCCAAGGGGATCGACCGCGTCCGCCAGACGCTGACATCGGCGGTCAACCTGACCAAGGTGGTCCGCGGTACCGATCTTGCCAATACCGTCGCCAATGAGCGCGATGTGCAGGACCGTGTTACCGCGCTGCAGGCGGCGATCAAGGTGGTCGCCCAGCAGGACAATCTGTTCGAAATCTCGGCCACCTCCTCCAGCCCGAAGCTGGCAAAGCAGATCGTGCAGAAGACGATCGACATCTTCATCGAGGAAAACCTTCAGGGCGACCGCGACGAAACGAACACCACGCTGCAGTTTCTGGAGGGGCAGCTCGCCGCCCGCCAGAAGCAGCTGCAGGATTCGGAGGCGAAGCGCGCCGAGTTCCAGAACCGCTATATGGGCTCGCTGCCCGGCACCGGCTCGCTGAACGACCGGATCAGCGCCGCGCGCACCCAGCTGTCGCAGGTGGAAACCGATCTTGCTGCCGCCCAGTCGGGCCTTGCCATCCTGAACGGTCAGCTCGCCAGCACATCGGCCACGACCGGCGGCAGCGGCGGTGGTACGGCCGGGCCGGCGCGCGCGCGCGTCGTGGCGATCCAGGGCCAGATTGCCGAAGCCCGTGCCCGCGGCTGGACCGACGCGCATCCCGACGTGCGGGCGCTGAATGCCCAGCTTGCGCTGGCGATGGCGGCGGCGCGCAACGAACCGCTTTCCGCTGGCGCGGCCGCGCAGTCCAACCCGCTCTATGCCGGACTGAAGGCGGGGCAGGCCGAAAAAGCGGCGCAGGTTGCCGCACTCGTCGCGCGCAAGACGCAGATTCAGAACGACCTGAACCAGCTTCAGGCGAAGCTGACCGGCGATCCCGCCGTAGCCGCAGAACAGGCCCAGCTCGAACGCGACTATGCGGTGCTTAAGGATCAGTATGACAAGCTGCTTGCCGATCGCGAGGAGATCAAGCTGCGCGGCCAGGTGCAGAATCAGAGCGGCGCGATCCGCTTCGAGGTGGTCGATCCGCCCAGCGCGCCGCGCACACCCAGCGCACCCAACCGGCCGATGTTGCTGAGCGGTGTGTTGCTGGCCGGCATCGTGGCGGGTGTTGGCGCTGCCTTCGCGCTCGGCCAGCTGCGCACAACCTTTGCCACTGCCCAGCGGCTGGAACGGGTCACGGGCATGCCGGTGATCGGCTCAGTCGGCGCGGTCATCGATCAGGCTACCGTGAAGCTGAAGCGCCAGCGGCTGCTCTATTTCGCGGGCGGCATGGCAGGGCTGGTCTGTGCCTATGTCGCGCTGATCGGGGTTGAATTTCTGCAGCGGGGGATGGCGGCATGAATAAGCCACTGCGCCAGGGGTCGCTGCTGGAACGCGCAGCAACCGTGTATGATTTCAATGCCGCCTTCCGGGGTCGCCCAGGGGAGTGGCAGGACGAGACGCCAGCAGCGATGCCCGCTGTCGAGCCGGCCCCGCAGGTGGCAGCTCCGGTGCGCAGCTTTGCCGCCGCGCCCGCGCGCACCACCCTGTCGCTGGATCGCGCGCTGCTCGCTGAGCAGGGGCTGCTGGTGCCTGGTGCCGCAGTGTCGGCGCTGGCCGAGGAGTTTCGCCTGATCAAGCGCCAGCTTTTGCTCAATGCGCGCCAGGTAGCGCCGGTGCTGGGCGACCGCGCGCGCACGGTATTGGTCTGCTCGGCCAATCCGGGTGATGGCAAGACACAGTGCGCCATTAACCTGGCGCTCTCGCTCGCGGCCGAGCGCGACACGCAGGTGCTTCTCGTGGATGGCGATTTCGGCAAGCCCGACGTGATGAAACGGCTGGGCCACGCCGAAGGGCCGGGCCTGCTCGATGCGCTCGCCGATCCGGCGCTGCCTGTCGAGGACCTCATCGTCGCGACCGACGTGCCGCAACTCAGCCTGCTGCGCGCCGGCACGCGCACCAATCAGGACACCGAATTGCTGGCGAGCGGTGAAACGGCGCGCGTGCTGGATGCGATGCTGGCCGCCGATCCGCGCCGCCTCATCCTGTTCGATTCGCCCCCGGCGCTGGCCGCGTCGCCAGCGGCCACGCTGGCCCAGCGTGTTGGCCAGGTGCTGCTGGTCGTGCGCGCCGACAAGACCACCGACAGCGACCTGCGTGAGGCGGTGGGGCTGCTCGACGGCTGCGAGACGATCAGCCTGGTGCTGAACGCCGTCACCTTCAACCCCGGCGGGCGCCGGTTCGGCAGCTATTACGAAGTGGAGGACGTCTGATGCGTGCCGCCTTGTTCTTCACCACCATGGTCGTGGTGGCAGCGCCTGCTGCCGCGCAGAACCGGGACCGCCAGATCACGCCCTATATCGAACTGGGCCAGGTGCTGACGGCCGATCTCAATTCGGGCGACACGCTCACCTATACCACGGTGGCCGCCGGCATCGACGCGCAGGTGCAGACGCAGCGGGTGCAGGTGCAGGCGAGCTATCGCTATGAGCGCCGCATTCCCTATGACAATCGCCTGGTCGATCTGGACGTGCACAACGCGCTTGCCCGGGCGTCGGTGCAGGTCGCCAAGCCGCTGACGCTGGAAGCGGGCGCACTAGCCACCCGCACCCGTGCCGATATTCGCGGGCAGGCGCCGGCGTTGCTGGCCGGCAATGTCAGCAACATCAGCCAGCTGTTTGCCATCTATACCGGCGCCACCGCCACCACCAACCTGGGTCCGGTGGGCATCACCGGTCTCTACCGTTACGGCTATACCAAGGTGGAAGCGCCCGACATCCGGACCAATCTGCCCAACCAGCCGGTGCTCGATCTGTTCGATGACTCGCACTCTCATCTGGCGCAGGCAAACGTCAACGTACCGCCGGCGACGCTCATTCCGGTGATCGGCGTCAACCTGTCGGGCGGCTGGGCACGCGACGATGCGCGCCAGCTGGCGCAGCGCTATGACGGCAAATATGGCCGGTTCGACGTGCTGTGGCCGGTCACGCGCACGCTCGCGCTCACTGCTGGCGTTGGCTACGAAAACATCCAGATCAGCCAGCGTGATGCACTGCGCGACGCGGTCGGCCAGCCCATCCTGGACGGCAGCGGCCGTTTCCAGACCGACCCGAACAGCGCGCGCCGCATCGCCTATAACTTCGACGGCATTTATTATGATGCCGGCGTCATCTGGCGGCCGAGCCCGCGCACCCAGCTGGAAGTGCATGCCGGCGAACGCTATGGCACGTTCAGCGCGGTCGGCAGTTTCAGCTGGCAGGCGAACAAGAATGTCGCGGTTCGGGTGACGGGCTATGACGGCATCCAGACCTTTGGCCGCCAGTTGCAGGGCGCGCTGGTCAATACGCCCGCACAGTTCACCACGCCCGCCAACCCGTTTGGACAGGATTTCAACGGGTGCGTCTTTGGCGGGGCAGGGGGTGCGGCCGGCAACTGCCTGAACGGCGCGCTGCAATCGGCAACGGCGGCGGCGTTCCGCTCACGCGGCGTTGATGCGGTCGTCTCTTACAATCGCGGTCGGTGGCAATTCGGTGTCGGCGCCGGCTATGCCAACCGCCAGTTCGTCGCCCCCAATGGCGGTACGGGCTTCACCCTGTCCGGCGTCGAGGACGAGAGCGTTTACCTGCAGGCCTATGTCCAGCGTCAGCTCGACTCGAACACCACGGTCGACGCCAGTGTCTTCGCCAATTACTTCAAGAGCGGCATCGTCAATGCCCCCGGTGTATATGGCTTTGGCGCGACGGGTTCGATCCAGCGGCGCTTCGGCCGACTGGGCGTGGTGGGCGCACTGGGTATCTTCAACACCGGGCAGAACGGGCTGGGTTCTGCAACGGTTCTGCAGGCGCTGATCGGCGCCCGCTACAATTTCTGACACGCCGGGCCACCGGCGAAGGACGGGTGTGATGTATGATGACCATTATGGATTGAGCGGTCGGCCGTTCCAGCTGACCCCCGATCCACGCTTCTGGTTCGAATCGGCCACGCACCGCAAGGCGATGGCCTATCTCGGCTATGGCCTGAGCCAGGGCGAAGGGTTCATCGTGGTGACCGGTGACATCGGCGCCGGCAAGACGACACTCGTCGGCCATCTGATGGCGACCATCGACCGGGAACGGCTGCACGCGATCAAGATCGTGTCGACCCAGATCGAAGCGGACGATCTGCTGCGCATGGTCGCGGTGGGGCTGGAGATTGACCCTGCAGGCATGGTCAAGGCACAGCTGCTCGACAAGATCGAGCGCGCGCTGCATGCGGTGGCGCGCAGCGGCCGCCGGACCTTGCTGATTGTGGACGAGGCGCAGGCACTGCCGGTCAATTCGCTTGAAGAATTGCGGATGCTCTCGAACTTTCAGGCTGGCGGCCACGCCATCCTGCAGATTTTCCTGCTCGGCCAGCCCGAATTCCGCGAGCGGCTCTATGGTTCGGAACGGCTGGAGCAGCTGCGCCAGCGCGTGATTGCGACGCACCATCTGGACCCGATGGGCCGCGACGAGATCGAACCCTATATGCGCCACCGTCTGGGCGTGGTGGGGTGGACCGGTCGGCCCGCGTTCACGCCAGACGCGTTCGATGCGCTCTATGCCGGGTCTGACGGTGTGCCGCGCCGGCTGAACCAGCTGGCGGGCCGGGTGATGCTCTATGGCGCGATCGAGCAACTCGATACGATCGACGGTGCCGCTGTGGCGACGGTGATTGCTGACATGAGTGGTGACGCGCCGATCGCACCACCGGCTGCGCCGGTCGCGTCGGTCGATCCAGCGATGGAGGCGGAACAGGCGCCGGTCGAAATGACCGCTGAACCGGAACCCGACAATGTTCCAGAGGCCGTGACACCTGATGCTGAGGTCGCACCCGAGCCGACTTTGCTGGCCATCCAGCCGGCGCCGGTGGTCGCGCCGCTGCCACTGGGCCGTCTCCATCTGGCACCGGCCGCGCCGATGCCCGTTGCCGACATCGCAGACACAATGGATGCCGAACCGTTCCCCCATGCGGCGCGGGCATCCGATACCCCGAGCATGGGCGAGCCGGCCGATGAAGGCGCGCTCATTGCCCGCATTGCTGACCTGGAATCGCGTGTCGAAGAACAGGAAGCCGCGCTGCGCCGTGTCCTCACTCTGCTCATCGACTGGATCGAAAGCGACCGCCGCCATCCCGACATCGCCAATCTCCAAGCCCGGTAAGCGCCATGCACAACGCGATGTCCGTGGATGTGGAAGACTGGTTCCAGGTCGGCGCCTTTGAAAAGGTGATCGACCGGGGGGACTGGGAGTCGCTGCCATCGCGGGTCGAGAACAATACCGACGCGGTAATCGATCTGTTCGGCGCGGCGGGCGTGAAGGCGACCTTCTTCACACTGGGCTGGGTGGCGGAGCGCCACCCCGCGCTGATGCGGCGCATTGCCGACGCCGGCCATGAAATCGCCAGCCACGGCTATGACCATAAGCGCGTGTTCACGATGACGCCGGACGAGTTCCGCGCGGATCTGCGCCGCACCCGCAGCCTGTTGGAGGATGCCAGCGGGCAGAAGGTGACCGGTTACCGCGCGCCGAGCTTCTCTATCGATCAGCGCACGCCCTGGGCACACCCCATTCTGGCCGAGGAAGGCTATGTCTATTCCTCCAGCGTGGCACCGGTTGTGCATGACCATTATGGATGGCCCGAAGCCTCGCGCTTTGCTTTCCGGCCGCTGAGCGACAGTGCCCTGATCGAATTGCCCGTGACGGTGACCGAGATTGTTGGACGGCGCATGGTGACGGGTGGCGGGTTTTTCCGTCTGCTGCCGGGGGCGCTTTCGGCGCATGCGGTGCGCACGGTCAACGCGCAGGAACGGCCCGCCGTGTTCTACTTCCACCCTTGGGAAATCGACCCCGGCCAACCCCGCGTGCGCAATGCCCCGTTCAAATCGCAGTTCCGCCAGTATAGCCGCCTTGGTGCAATGGCCGACAAGCTATCCACCCTGCTCAAGGCGCACCGGTGGACCCGTACCGATCAGGTGGTGGCCACGCTGGGAGAGCGCGCGTGACCATGCCCTTGCTCGCGCGGCCGCTGGGCCTGCGCGCGGCCGATCTGCGCGATCCGGCCGAATGCGCGCGGCTGGATGATTATGCGCGCGCGCACCCGCTTGGCACGCCATTCCACCTGAGCGGCTGGGGCAGGGCGGTTGCCGCCGGGTGCCGCCAACGTGCGCATTGCCTGGTCGCCGAACGTGCTGATGGCTCGCTCGCCGGCCTGCTGCCACTGACCGAAATCCGTTCGTTCCTGTTCGGGCGGGCGCTGGTGTCGAGCGGGTTCGGGGTCGGCGGGGGCATATTGGCTGAGAATGAGGCCGCGGCCACCGCGCTTGCGCAGGCCGGCTGGGCGCTCGCAGAGCGGCTCGGCTGCCCGACCATGGAGCTGCGCGGAGGCGCAGCACCAGGGCAGGGGTGGACGCTGGACGACGAGACCTATCTCGGCTTCGTGCGGCCGCTGGCGGCGAGCGACGACGCGGAATTGGCCGCCATCCCGCGCAAGCACCGGGCCGAGGTACGCAAAGGCCTTGCCGGTGAACTGGAGGTGGCGAGCGGTGGGCGCGACCTGCTCGCCACGCATTACCCGGTTTACGCCGAGTCTGTCCGCAACCTGGGCACGCCGGTGTTTCCTCGAGCGCTTTTCGGCGAAGTGATGCAGGCTTTCGGTGCAGATTGTGATATCGTTGCGGTGTCGCATCAAGGTGCTGTCGTGGCCGCTGTGCTCAACCTCTACATGAACGGCACCGTCTATCCCTATTGGGGCGGCGGGACGCAGGCCGCACGCGGCCTTCGCGCGAACGAACGCCTCTACTTTGCGCTGATGTGCCATGCCCGGCAGCGCGGATGCACGCGCTTCGATTTCGGCCGGTCAAAAGCGGGAACGGGGCCGGCGGCCTACAAGAAGAACTGGGGCTTCGAGCCCCGGCCGCTTGCCTATTACAAGCGAACGGCCGACGGCATGCCCGCGCGCGACGTCAACCCGCTGTCGCCGCGATATCAAGCGCGCATCGCGGCGTGGAAAAAGATGCCGCGCTGGGCGGCCATGCTGGTGGGGCCGGTCATCGCGCGCGGGCTGGGGTGATGGGTGACATCCTCTTTCTGGCGCACCGCATTCCCTTTCCGCCCGACCGGGGCGACAAGATCCGCAGCTTCAACCTGCTGAAATTTCTGGCCGCCCGGAAGCGCGTTCACCTGATCGCCTTTGCCGACGAGGCGCGCGACCTGACGCGCAAGCAGAATCTCGCGCCCTATACCGCCAGCCGGGAAATCTTCTGGCGGGGCAAACCGCGCTGGCTGGCCGCGCTGCAGGCCCTGCTGTGGCGCAAACCCGTCTCGCTGACCGCGTTTCACAGCGCGCCGCTGGCGCAGGCGGTGCAGGAAACGCTGCTGAGGCGGCGGATCGACACGATCTTCGTCTTTTCCAGCCAGATGGCGCAATATCTGCCCGCCGGCCATCACGCCCGCGTGATCATGGACTTTGTCGACATGGATTCGGCGAAGTTCGAAGCCTATGCCACGCGCAGCAAGGGGCCGTCGGCGCTGATGATGCGGCGGGAGGCCGGCCTGCTGTTCCAGTTCGAACGACAGATCGCCCGTCAGGCCGATGCCAGTCTGTTCGTCAGCGCAGCCGAAGCCCAACTGTTCGCCGACCGGAGCGGCTGTGACCGCATTCACGTCGTCGAGAACGGCATCGATACCGGCTTTTTCGACCCCGGCGCCAGCTTCAAGCGGATCGACACCCGCGATCCCCTGATCGCCTTTACCGGCCAGATGGATTATCGGCCCAATATTGAAGCCGTTACCTGGTTTGCCGAGGCCATCTTGCCGCATATCCGCCTGCGCCACCCTAGCGCCAGATTTGCCATCGTCGGCCGTGCGCCGACCGATGCCGTCAAGGCACTCGCCGAATCCGGGGCTGTAATGGTGACGGGCGAGGTGCCCGATGTGCGCCCCTGGTTGGCGGCGGCAAATGTGATTGTGGCGCCGCTGAAACTGGCGCGCGGCGTACAGAACAAGGTACTGGAGGCGATGGCCATGGCCCGCCCGGTCGTCGCGTCGACGGCGGCAGCGGAAGGTATCGACCACGCCGGCACCATCCGCGTGGCAGGGGACGTCGGCGGCTTTGCCGATCAGGTCTGTGCCGTGCTCGCCGATGCCGATTCAGCGCAGGCGCTGGGCCGTTCGGCGCGCCAGCAGGTGATCAGCCGTTACAGCTGGGAAGCGCGTCTGGCCGCGCTGGACCCGATCCTGGCGGCAACACCAAGGGCAATGGCATGACGATCGCGCTCGATCCCGCCGCCTTTGTCGCTCCCGGAACGGCGTGGCGCCGGCATGGCCTCGTGCTGGCCGTCACCGCCACGCTGATCGCCGCCCTGTTCGCTGCCGATAGCGCGGACCTGGCGCGGCTGTGGTGGACCAGCACTACCTTTGGTCATTGCCTGTTCATCGGGCCGGTCATCTTCTGGCTGGTGTGGCTGCGGCGGCGCGAATTGGCGGAGCTGGCACCTGTCGGCTGGGCGCCGGGGCTGGCTCTGGTCATGGCCGGCGCGCTGGGCTGGCTGATGGGCGCGGCGGCAGAGGTCGCACTGGCCCGGCATCTGGGGCTGGTGATGATGATGCAGGGCGCCGTGGTCACCATCCTTGGCCCCCAGGTGGCGCGCGCGCTGCTGTTCCCGATTGCCTATGCCTTTTTCCTGGTTCCCTTCGGGGAGGGGCTGGAAGCGCCGCTGCAGCAGATCACTGTTGCGCAGGTGATGCCGCTGCTCAATCTGGCCGGGGTGCCGGCGCATGTCGATGGCGTGCTCATCACGATCCCGAACGGCTATTTCGAAGTGGCGGAGGCGTGTTCGGGCGCCAAGTTCGTGATCGCGATGCTCGCTTATGGCGTGCTGGTCGCCAATGTGTGCTTCGTCAGCTGGCCGCGACGCGCCGCGTTCATGGCCATGGCGCTGGTCGTGCCGGTGCTGGCGAATGGCGTGCGGGCGTTCGGCACCATCTATGCCGCGCATCTTACCTCGGTGGAGGCGGCGACCGGCTATGACCATATCGTCTATGGCTGGGTGTTTTTCGGGCTGGTGATGGCGGCCGTGCTCGCGCTTGGCTGGCACTGGTTCGATCGCGATCCCGATGCGGCCTGGGTGAGCCCGGCCGTGATGGCGGCGGCACCCAAAGCCTATCGCGTCACGCCATTGCTGGCGGCCGCGCTGGTGCTGCTGGTGGCGAGCGTGGCGCCTGCCTGGGCCGCGGTGATCGCCGGGCGCGAAACGCCATTGCCTGCACGGATCGAACTGCCCGATGTTCCCGGCTGGCACCGCGCACCGATGAGCACGGCAGCCCCCTGGAGCCCCAATTATCCGGAAGCCGACCATTTCCTGATCGGCCGGTATCAGGATGAGGCAGGGCATGTCGCCGATCTCGCGATTGCCGCCTATGGTCGCCAGCGCAAAGGGGCGGAGATCGTGGGGTTCGGCATCGGGGTGCTGCGCGAGGAGGACCGCTGGGTGCGGGTTGAGGATCAACCGGCCATCGCCGGGGGCAGCGCGATGCGGATCACCGCGCCCGGCCCGGTCGAGCGCGTCGTCGCCACCTGGTATCGCGTGGACGGCGTGCTGACGGCCAGCCCGGTGCGGGTGAAACTGGCCACGCTGAGGGCGCGGCTGCTGGGCGGCAATCAGGCGGCGGTTGCACTTCATGTTTCGGCGGAAGGGCCGCGCGCCCGCGAGGCAATCGCGCGCTTCGTCGTCGCGCTCGGGCCGCTCGACCGGCTTGCCGACCGCACCACCGGGCAGCGCTGATGTGCGGCATCGCGGGGATTTTCCACCCCGACACTCCCAAGCCCGTTGATCCAGCTCGCGTTCGCGCGATGGCGGACGCGCAGGCGCATCGCGGGCCGGACGGATCAGGCGTGTGGACCGCGCCCGGCGTGGGTCTCAGCCATCGCCGGCTGTCGATCATCGATCTGGGCGGCGGCGCTCAGCCCATGGCCAGCGCCGATGGCAGCCTGCACATCGTCTTCAACGGCGAAATCTACAATTTTCTGGAACTGCGCGCCGAGCTTGAGGCGAAGGGCGCGCGCTTTGCCACCAACAGCGACACCGAGGTGCTGCTGCACGGCTGGCTGGCCTGGGGCAGGGCGCTGCTCGACCGGCTGAACGGCATGTTCGCCTTCGCGCTGCACGACGCGCGCACCCAGTCACTGCTGCTGGCGCGGGACCGGATGGGCGTGAAGCCGCTTCATTATGCCGCGCTCAGCGATGGCTCGATTGCCTTCGCGTCGGAACTGAAAGGGCTGCTCGCGCACCCGCTGTTGCGGCGCGTGCCCGATCTGCGCGCGGTCGAGGATTATCTGGCGTTCGGCTATGTGCCCGATGACGCGTGCCTCGTGGCCGGCGTGCAGAAGCTGCCCGCCGGGCATTTCATGCTGATCGAGCGTGGCAAGCCGGTGCCGCGCCCGGTGCAGTGGTGGGACCTGGATTTCAGCCGGCGCACCAGCGCGAAGGGCGATGCGCTGGAGGAAGAGCTGATCGCGCTGATGCGTGATGCGGTGCGCAGCCGGATGCTGGCCGATGTGCCGCTGGGCGCCTTCCTGTCCGGCGGCGTGGATAGTTCGGCGGTGGTCGCGCTGATGGCCGAGGCGTCGCGCAGCGCGGTCAAGACCTGCACGATCGGCTTCGACGCCGCCGACCATGACGAGCGCAGCCATGCCGCGCGGATCGCCGAGCGCTTTGCCACCGATCACCGGGAGCGGATGGTCGATGCCGATGATTTCGCGCTGATCGACACGCTGGCGGCAGCATTCGATGAACCCTTTGCCGATGCATCGGCGCTGGCGACCTATCAGGTCTGCGCGCTGGCCCGTGAGCAGGTGACCGTGGCGCTGTCGGGGGACGGCGCCGACGAGGCGTTTGCCGGCTATCGCCGCTATCGCTTTCAGGCGGCCGAGGAACGCGTGCGCGGCCTGCTGCCCGGCAGCCTGCGCGGCAGGCTGTTCGGCACGCTGGGCGCGGTCTACCCCAAGGCGGACTGGGCGCCCCGCCCGCTGCGCGCCAAGGCGACCCTTCTTGGCCTCGCACAGGATGGCGCGATGGCCTATGCCCGCGCGGTGGGGGTAACGCCCCCCGAAGCGCGCGACCGGTTGTTCAGTACAGAGGCGCGCCGCGCGCTGGGCGGCTATCGCGGCGAAGAGCGTTACGTGAACACTATGAAAAGCGCGCCCGCCCGCGAACCGCTGGACGCGGCGCAATATGCCGACTTCAAGCATTGGCTGCCCGGCGACATTATGACCAAGATCGACCGCACCAGCATGGCGGTAAGCCTGGAAGCACGCGAGCCGCTGCTCGATTATCGGCTGGTGGAATTCGCCGCGCGGCTGCCCGTTTCGGTGCGGATCAGGCAGGGGCAGGGCAAATGGGTGATGAAGAAGGCGCTGGAGCGCTATCTGCCCAGTGACATTCTCTATCGCCCCAAAATGGGGTTCGTCACGCCGATCGGCCCCTGGTTTCGTGGACCCCTCGCCGATCAGGCGGCGGCGCTCGCCCGCTCGACCGTGCTCGGCGGCACCGGCTGGTTCGACCCGACCGCGATCGAGCGCATCGCCGCCGACCACCGCGCCGGCCGCGCCGAGCATAGCCGCACGCTTTGGCAGCTGCTGATGCTCGAAAAAAGCATGAAGCGGCTATTTGAGTAGCGGGTGGATGTTGAGCATCCCCATTGCGGCGTGAAGCGTGAGCGCGAACAGGCACAGGCTGGCCAGCACGAACACCGAGAAGCGCACCAGCACGCGGTTGAAGCCGATCTGAACGATGCTGTGCACCACGCGTAGCGCCACATAGGCCCAGGCCAGCTGCAGGTTGAAACCGCCGCCCATGCCGGCGAGCGCCAGCACGATGCAGATGGCATAGAACGCGGTCGGCTGTTCGTGCAGATGATTGTAATTATCCGCGACCCAGGAAGCCCTGGTCTCGCCCCCTGCGACGAGATCCGCGCGCAACGACGGCCCCGTCGATCCGACGATCTTGGTGCCGTCGATGCCGGCCCGCGCCATGGCGGGCAGGCGCGTTGCGTACATCCAGATCCAGACGATCAGCGTCCAGCCGACAAGCGCCACCACCGGCGCCAGAATGGGACTGTGCATGTCTTTCCCCCGTTATCTGGGGGCAGCATGGCGGCGCCGCGCGGCGGATGCAACCAGCGCGGTGCCGCCCCGTGCGATCAGGCGAAGATCGACGCCCAGCGCCGCTTGGGCCGGTCCTTCCATGCGCCGCGATGATAGGCGTCGCTCGCGAGGAGCGGCATCACGCTGCCGGCTTCTGCGAAGACCATCTGCTCGATCGCGGTCGACACCTTGCCCCAGCTCGCCGCTTCCTGCAGCGTGGAGGAGGAGCAGGCACCGTCGCGCACGTCCGCCACGGTGATCTGCACCGCGTACTTGTGCACCGCAACATCCTCATGCCCCAGAATTTCGGCGCAGACGACCGTGTCCTGGATGAAGTTCTTCGGCACCCCGCCGCCGATCATCAGCAGGCCCGATTCGCCCGCCTTGATCTTGATGTCGGTCAGTTCGCGGAAATCGGCGACCGCGTCGATCATCAGATAGGGCTTGCTCTCCTTCATGCGGTCGACCTGATGCTTGACGAGGCCGAACCCGGCCGAGCTGTCGACGAAGGCCGGGCAGAAGATCGGCACGTCATGCTCATAGGCGAGCTTGACGAGGCTGTTCTCTTTCTTGCCATGCTCGCTGAGGTAGCGGCCCATTTCGCGGATGAAGGCGCGGCTGGAGTAGGCGCGCGGTTCCAGTTCGTTGGCGATCTTGTTGATGGTGAAGTCGCAGTCCTGCAGCTGCTCTTCATCGATGTAAGTGTCATAGATGCGGTCGATGTAGAGCGAGCGCAGCGTGTCGTCGTCGGGCACTTCCAGCGCCTGGTAATGCTTGTGGCCAAGCCCTTCGAAGAAATCCATGTCGACGATGGTCGCGCCCGTTGCCACCACCGCATCGACCATGTTCGAGCGCACCAGCTCGGCATAAAGGTCCATGCAGCCCCCGGCCGAAGTGGAGCCGGCGATGACCAGGAAGATGGTGCAATCGGGGTCGGCCAGCATCTGGTTGTAGATGCCGGTCGCGCGCGCCAGATCGCGGCTGGTGAAGCTCATCTTGCCCATCGCATCGACGATCGGCCGCGCGTCGAACTTGGTGATGTCGATATGCTCGACCGTGGTTGACAGCAGTTCGGCCTTGCGCGTGTCGTTGATGGCGGGGCGGGTGAGGGTGTCGGACATTGCAAACTCCAAATGCCCCCGCCGCCCGAAGGCGGCAGAGGTTATCTCCATAAAACCAAATGGCGAAGCGGCGTTACAGTTTGACGACGCTCGCTGGCACCGACCGCGCCGGTGCCACCGTGTCGGCATAGAGCGACGTCATCGGCTCGTCGCCGACGGCCACGGTTTCGGCAACGCCGAAGCCGTTGAAGCCGGTGCGCATCGCCGCACCATAGGCGCCGAGCATGCCGATTTCGATATAGTCGCCCGCCTGCACATCCGCCGGCAGCAGGAACGGACCCGCCATGTGATCGAGATCGTCACAGGTCGGCCCATAGAAGCTGAACGGCATGTCGCGCGCGTCCGACTCCGGCTCGCGCAGCAACGCGACCGGGAAGCGCCAGCCGATATGCGCGGCATCGAACAACGCGCCATAGGCACCGTCGTTGATGTAAAGCTCGCTGCCGCGACGCCGCTCAACCCGCACGATCAGCGAGCTGTATTCGGCGCACAGCGCCCGGCCCGGTTCCGCCCAGAGTTCGGCCGAATAGCTGACCGGCAGGCTTTCGAACGCGCGGTGGATCGTCTCGAAATAACGTTCCAGCGGCGGCGGCTCCATGCCCGGATAGCGCGACGGGAAGCCGCCGCCCACATCGACCACGTCGACGGTGACTGCCGCCTCGACAATAGCCTGGCGCACGCGTTCCATCGCATTGGCATAGGCTTCGGGCGTCATTGCCTGGCTGCCGACATGGAAGCAGATGCCGAGCGCATCGGCCGCCTGGCGCGCAGCGAACAGCAATTCCCGGGCCTCGCCCGGCGCAACGCCGAACTTGGAGGCAAGGCTGAGCTTCGAATGCTCCGACGACACGCGCAGCCGGACACACAGCGTCAGGTCCGCCGCGTTGCCGGTGGCGCGCATGATCTTCGCCAGCTCTTCCATGCTGTCGAGCGAGAATACGCGGACGCCATGCTCGTGATAGGCTTCGGCAATCGCCTCCTCGGCCTTTACCGGGTGCATGAAGCACAGCGTCGCCTGGGGCAGGGTGTGCGCCACCAGCCGCACT
The DNA here is from genome assembly GCF_019746015.1 of Sphingomonas sp. Taxonomy (GTDB): domain Bacteria; phylum Pseudomonadota; class Alphaproteobacteria; order Sphingomonadales; family Sphingomonadaceae; genus Sphingomonas. The sequence continues at coordinate 33,316 of NZ_JAIESM010000035.1, forward strand.
TCGCCGATCGAGGCGACGTCGTAATGGGTGATGCCGCTGTCCCACAAAATGCGGAGCAGATCGGGCGACGGGTTGGCCTTTACGGCATACATCGACCGGCCCGGAAACTTCTCAACGAAGTAACGGGCGGCACGCGCCGCCGCATGCGGGCGGACCAGTGTGACCGGCTGAACCGGCTGCGATGCAATTGCGATTCCGGCAGCGGAATCGAACGGGGCGACAGCTAGCCCCAGCGCGCTATGATGCTTGTGCAACTCAAGGGACCTCCAATTGCCTTGCGGCATAGTTCAACGAAAAGCTGCCTTGCGGTTGGAAGTCCCATGGGGCAGCGGACGAGCGAAATAGGGGGGTAGTGCCTGTGTGTAAACACCCAATTTCCGGCACGGAGAAAAATTTATGACATTTCAGCGACAGCCGACCCGCGCCGGCGTGCGCGATGCCGCGGCAAAGGTGGCCGCCATGGTGCCGCCGACGCCGCTTTTCACCCACCGGATCAATGGGGTGGAGGTGGCGTTCAAGGCCGAATCGCTGCAGCCGATGGGGGCGTTCAAGCTACGCGGGGCGTGGCACCGGCTGACCGCGATCGACGTTGAAGCGCGGCCGCGCGGCGTGGTTGCCTTTTCATCGGGCAATCATGCGCAGGGTGTGGCCTGGGCCGCGAAACGGCTGGGAATGCCGGCGGTGATCGTGATGCCGACCGACGCGCCTGCCGTGAAGCGCGAATCGACCCTGGCGCTGGGTGCCGAGATCGTGAGCTATGACCGGCAGACCGAAAGCCGCGAGAAGATCGCGGCCGCGCTCGCCGCAGCGCGGGGCGCGGTGCTGGTGCCGAGCTTCGACGATCCCTGGATCATCGAGGGGCAGGGAAGTGCCGGGATCGAGGCGGCACAGCAGATGGCAGCACTCGGGCTCGATGCGCCGAGCCATGTCGTGAGCCCATGCGGTGGCGGCGGGCTGGCGGCGGGCCTGGCGCTGGCACTGCCCGAGGCGCAGGTGACGGTGGTCGAACCGGAAGGGTGGGACGATATGCGCCGCTCGCTGGAGGCGGGGTGGATCGAGCCGGTGGGCGACAATCCGCCACCCACCGCCTGTGATTCGCTGCAGACGTTGCGTGTCTCGCCGTTGACGTTCGAGGTACTGGCGCGGCGCGGCGCGACCGGGATCGCGGTGAGCGAGGCGGAAATTGCCGCCGCGCAGCGCTGGGCGGCGGGCAGGCTGCGGCTGGTGGTGGAGCCCGGCGGCGCGGTGGCGCTGGCCGCGCTGCTGGCCGGCAAGCTGGCGCCGGCGCCGGGGATGCTGGTGCTGCTGTCAGGCGGCAATGTCGATCTGGCGGGCTATGCCGCCGCACTGGCGGGCTGAGCCATGGTGCCACTGTCGCCGCTGGCCCAGACACTGATGTCGATCGTCATGCTCGCCGCCTTGCTCTGCCTGGCCGGCGGCGCGTGGCGGCTGTGGCATGGTGGCGACCGGCGCAAGGGCGCGTTGCTGATCATCCTGGCGCTGGTGATGGTCGGCAACGTGCTTATGTGGAGCGTCTCGTAGACACGAGGGACATGTTTTCCAACATGTCCGCCGCCACCCCGTGATCGGGCGTCACTTGATCGGGCAGGCCGGGTCCAGCCGGAAGTCGAGATAGCGGTCCACGCTCGCCATCAGGTCGCCCATTTCGTCCTGGAAGAAGTGGTTGGCGCGCGGAATCACGTCGTGATGCACGGTGATGTGCTTTTGCGTGCGCAGCTTTTCGACCAGCTTCTGCACCGCTGTCGGCGTGACCACTTCATCGGCATCGCCCTGAATGATGATGCCGGACGAGGGGCAGGGGGCAAGGAAGGTGAAGTCATACATGTTCGCCGGCGGCGCGACCGAGATGAACCCCCGGATTTCCGGCCGGCGCATCAGCAGCTGCATGCCGATCCAAGCGCCGAAGCTGACCCCTGCGATCCAGGTGGTGGACGCCTCCGGGTGGATGCTCTGCACCCAGTCGAGCGCGCTCGCCGCGTCGGACAGTTCGCCAATGCCGTTGTCGAACGTGCCCTGGCTCTTGCCGACCCCGCGAAAGTTGAAGCGCAGCGTGGCAAAGCCGCGCCGCTGGAACGTCTTGTACAGTTCCTGCACGATGCGGTTGTTCATCGTGCCGCCCGAGGCGGGATGCGGGTGCAGGATCATGGCGACCGGCGCGCGCGGGCGCGGCGGCGGAGCAAAACGGCCTTCAAGTCGGCCATCGGGGCCGGGAAAAATGACTTCGGGCATAGCAACCTATCGAATGACGGGAACGCTGGTGGCGCGTTGGACAGGCAACGCTATATAGGCCACGCGGCACGACTGGCAAATTTTTGGGAAGAATGACCCGTATCTATCTGGATTATGCCGCAACCACGCCGATGCGGCCGGAGGCGATTGACGCCATGGCGGCAGGCATGGCGCGCTGGGCCAACCCCTCTTCCCCCCATGCCGAGGGTCGCGCGGCGCGGGCAGCGCTGGAGGAGGCACGCGCGCGGATCAAGGCCGCGCTGGGCTGGACCGGCGAGCTGATCTTCACCAGCGGCGCGAGCGAGGCGCTGTGGATCGCGCTCAACCGGGCGAAGGTCGAGCGGCGAGTCGTGAGCGCCGTGGAGCATGACGCGGTTTTTCGCGCGGCTGCGGGGGCCGAGGTGGTGCCGATTGCCGGCGGCGCGGTGGACGGGGAGGCGCTGGCATCGCTGCTGTCCGGCCCGGGCCGCGCGGTAGTCGCCGTGCAGCACGTCAATTCGGAGACGGGGACGATCCAGCCGGTCAGCGCGCTGGCCGCGCAGGTGCGCGCGGCAGGCGGCATAGTGGTGAGCGACTGTGCGCAGTCCGCCGGCAAGCTGGCGCTGCCCGATGCCGATCTGCTGGTGGTCTCCGCGCACAAGCTGGGTGGGCCGCCGGGGATCGGCGCGCTGCTGGTGCGCGATTTCGGCCTGCTCGAGCCGGTGGGCGGGCATGAGTTCGGCTATCGGATGGGCACGGAGAATCTGCCGGCAATTCTGGGCTTCGCGGCCGCAGCGGAACATGCCGGGCCGGAACGGTGGCCGGTTTCTGCCGACGCGCTCGCCGGCTTCCGGGCCGCGCTGGGTGAGGCGGGAACGCTGATCGCCCCCGCCGGGCAGGCGGCCCACATTCTGGCCATCGCCATGCCCGGCAAATCGGCCGCCGCGCAGCTGATCCGCTTCGACGCGATGGGCTTTGCGGTGTCGGCGGGCAGCGCCTGTTCGTCGGGCACGCTCAAGCGCAGCCGCGCGCTTGAAGCATTTGGCATCGACGAGGATAGCGCTGCTCGCACCATCCGCGTGAGCTTCGGCTGGAACACGACACCCGCCGAGATCGCCGCTTTCCGCGACGCCTGGCTGACGGTGGCGGGCGCATGATCTATCTTGACTATCAGGCGACCACCCCGCTTGCGCCCGAGGCGCTCGACGCGATGCTGCCCTGGCTGCGCGATCACCCCGCCAACCCCCATTCGGCGCATGCCCCCGGCCGCGCCGCCAAGGCGGCGGTCGAAGTCGCACGCGCCCAGCTTCTGAAGCTGCTCCCCGGCGGCGGCACGCTGGCCTTCACCAGCGGCGCGACCGAGGCGCTGAACTGGGCAATCAAGGGCAGCACCGGCCCGATCGTGACGATTGCCACCGAACATGCCGCCGTGCTCGATAGCGTGGCGGCAGAGGCGGCGCGGGGGCGGGCGGTGACGGTGCTGCCCGTCGGCGCGGACGGCCTGGTCGATCTGGCGGCGGCGCGCGCGGCCATCGTGCCGGGCACCGGGCTGGTCGCGGCGATGCTGGTCAACAACGAAATCGGCGTCATCCAGCCGATTGCCGCGCTTGCCGATCTCGCCCATGCCGCCGGCGCGCGGATGCTGGTCGATGCGGTGCAGGGCTATGGCCGGGTCGCCATCCCTGAAGGGGCCGACATGGTCGCACTCTCCGCGCACAAGATTCACGGGCCAAAGGGAGTGGGGGCCTTGTGGTTCCGGGGCGATCCGCCCGCGCCGCTGATGAACGGCGGCGCGCAGGAGCCGGGGCGTTCGGGCACGCTGTCTCCCGCACTGTGCGCCGGCTTTGGCGCGGCGGCACGGCTGATGGCGGAACGCGGCGCGGCCGATGCGGCGCATGTCGAGCGGCTGTTCGCGCTCGCCCGCGCGCGGCTGGGCGCGGAATGGGCGCTGAACGGCGCGGCCGGCGCGCGCTATCACGGCAATCTAAACCTGCGGCGTGACGGGCTGGACGTTGCCCGGTTGATGAGCGACCTGCGCGACATTGCCTTTTCCGCCGGTTCCGCCTGTGCCAGCGGCTCGGGCCGGCCCAGCCATGTGTTGCGCGCGCTGGGCTTGAGCGATGCGCAGGCAAAGGCCAGTATCCGCCTGGGCTTTGGCCGCTACACGCGCGAGGAGGAGTTGATGGAAGCGCTTGACCGCATCGCCGCCGCCGCCGGGGCGCAGGCATGACGATCACGGTCAATTTCGTGGGCGCCGACGGCACGCGCCGCACGGCACAGGCGCAGGAGGGCGACCGGCTGCTCGACGTGGCGCAGGCACTGGGCGAACCGCTGGAGGGCACGTGTGAGGGGCAGATGGCCTGTTCCACCTGCCATGTCATTGTGGACGCGGCCGATTTTGTCCGCCTGCCGCCGGCGCGCGAGGAGGAGGAGGACATGCTCGACCTTGCGCTGGGGGCCACGCGCACCAGCCGGCTTGCCTGCCAGATCTGGCTGACGGCAGCACTTGACGGGCTGACCGTGCGCATCCCGCGCGAGGCGCGCAACATGCAGGGGCGCTGAGGGTCGCGGCTCGCCCGGTAACTTGATCGCAAGACAAAGCTGGCCCATATGGGCGCCGGGAGTCGGGCGGACGGTGCCGTCGCCAACCTGGTCAGGTCCGGAAGGAAGCAGCCACAACGATTTCAGCAACGGGTCGTTCCGGCTCCCACCTTTTCCCCATGCTTGCGGTTTGGCCCGGCGGCGCCATAGATGGCGGCTGAGATGGCCGATTCCTTCCTCGACCTGGGCGAACCGCCCCAGCCGCCGCGCGCGGAGGCTTACCGCGTGCTGGCGCGCAAATACCGGCCGAGCAATTTCAACGAGCTGATCGGGCAGGATGCGATGGTGCAGACGCTCGCCAACGCCATCCGGCGCGGGCGGCTGGCGCATGCCTTCCTGCTCACCGGCGTGCGCGGGGTGGGCAAGACATCCACCGCGCGGCTGATCGCCAAGGCGCTGAACTGCATCGGCCCCGATGGCACCGGCGGCCCCACCATCGACCCGTGCGGCGTGTGCGAGCCGTGCCGGGCGATTGCCGAGGGGCGCCATATCGACGTGATCGAAATGGACGCCGCCAGCCATACCGGGGTCGATGATGTCCGCGAGATTATCGACGCGTCGCGCTATGCCGCCGTCAGCGCGCGCTACAAGATCTACATCATCGACGAAGTTCACATGCTGTCGAAGAACGCGTTCAACGCGCTGCTGAAGACGCTGGAGGAGCCGCCGGCGCATGTGAAATTCCTGTTCGCCACGACCGAGGTGAACAAGGTGCCGGTCACCGTTCTCTCGCGCTGCCAGCGCTTCGACCTGCGGCGCATTCCGGCCGAAAAGCTCGCCGCGCATTTTGCCGAGGTCTGCCGGCTGGAAGCGGTGGAGGCGGAAGCCGAGGCGCTGGCGCTGATCGCGCGGGCGGCGGAGGGCTCGGCGCGCGACGGGCTGTCGATCCTCGACCAGGCGATTGCCCATGCCGGGCTGGAAGGCGGCGGCGTGCGCGCCGACATGGTGCGCGAGATGCTGGGCCTGTCGGACCGGGGCGCGACGCGCGATCTGTTCGCGCTGGTGTTGGCGGGTGACGGGCCGGGCGCGCTCGCTGCGCTGCGCCGGCAATATGACCTGGGGGTCGATCCGCTCGCGGTGCTGCGCGCCTGCCTGGAAACGGTGCATGCGGCGACGCTCGCCAAGGTCGGCGCGGCGCCCGATGCGGCACAACCGGCCGAGGAACGCGCCCAGCTGGAGCAATGGGCGCAGGGCCTGTCGTTCGCGGCGCTCCACCGGCTGTGGCAGCTGCTGCTGCGCGGGCATGAGGAAGTGGCGCGGGCCGCTTTGCCGATCGAGGCGGCGGAAATGGCGCTGCTGCGCGTCATCCACGCCGCCAGCCTGCCCGATCCGGCCGATCTCGCGCGGCAGCTGGCGGGCGGGGCAAGTGCCGCCCCGGCCGCTGCGCCGGTGGCGCCCGCACCAGCCGCTGCCCCGGCGCCCACGGCCCGGAACGCGCTGCCCGAAAGCTTTGCCGAGGTGCTGACGCTGCTCGATGCGGGCAACCGGCTGCGGCTGGCCGGCACGCTGCGCGTCGCCGCGCGCGTGGTGAGTTACGCGCCGGGGCGGATCGTGCTAAGCTCGGCATCGCCGCTGCCGGCCGATCTGCCGCGCGAGCTGGCCGAGGCGCTGAAGGCGATCACCGGCACGGCCTGGCAGGTGGACACGGCGGACGCACCCGGCGCACCGACACCGCAGGAAGCGGCGGCCGCAGCCCAGGCGGCGGAACTCGACTGGGTGAAGCAGCAGCCGGTCGTGAAGGCGGCGCTGGCCGCGTTCCCGGCGGCGGAAGTGATCGGCTGGGAAATCGGGCAACGGAGTGTGCCATGAAGGGTATCGAAGAAGCGCTGGCCATGGCGCAACAGGTTCAGGCCGAATTGCAGCGCGCGCAGGCAACGCTCGACACGATCGAGGTTGAAGGTGTGGCCGGCGGCGGGCTGGTGAAGGTGCGCGCGACGGCGAAGGGGCATGTGATCGCGGTGGAAATCGACTCGTCGCTGCTCCAGGCCAGCGAAAAGCAGATGGCCGAGGATCTGGTCGCCGCGGCCTTCAACGACGCGCGCGCCAAGGCCGATGCGGCTTCCAGCGCGGAAATGGCGAAGATGACGAGCACCATCCCCCTGCCGCCGGGGTTCAAACTGCCGTTCTGAGGTGGGGTGCGGCGCGTGGGGCACTAGCGCCAAGAGATCAGATTGGCACACGCCGGTTCGCCAAACCCGTCACCCCGGGCTTGACCCGGGGTCCCGCTGCCTTTGCAACCGTGAATAAGCGGGACCCCGGATCAAGTCCGGGGCGACGACAGGGGCAATACGCGCGCCCTGTGTTCCCTATCGCAGGCACGCATCGAGCGCGTCGCGGCGGACGATGCCGGCGCGGCGGCGGATCGCGCCGCCATGGCGCCGGGTGAAGCCGGTCGGCGCCACCGCCGCGCGCTTTTTGGGCAGCGGCAGCACGGCGGCAATCCGCGCCGCCTCCGCCAGGCTCAGCTCGCTGGCATCATGCCCGAAATAGCGCTGCGCCCCGGCATTCACGCCGTACGTGCCGATGCCCGTCTCGGCGATGTTCAGATAGACTTCCATGATCCGCTTCTTGCCCCAGATCGTCTCGATCAGGACGGTGAAATAGGCCTCGAACAGCTTGCGGACATAGCCGCCGCCCTGGATGAGGAAGGCGTTCTTCGCGGTCTGCTGGCTGATCGTCGAGCCGCCGCGGATGCGCCCGCCCTGCCGGTTGCGCTGATAGGCCTGCTCGATCGCCTGCACATCAAAACCATTATGCTGGCAGAAGCGCGCATCCTCACCCGCAATCACCGCGCGCGCCATGTTCGGGTCGATCCGGTCGATCGGCATCCAGCTCATTGTGATGCTGTGGCCGCCCAGCAGATCGCCGATCATGGTGAAAGTGATCGGCGGATTGACGAAGCGATACGCCAGCACCCACAGCAGCGAGACGATCACGAAACCGACGACAAGGCGGACGAGCAGACGGAGCAGGCGCACGATCATGCCCCGCTCGCTGCCACGAAGCGGGGTAGGGTGGCAAGCCGGTGCTGCTGGTCGCGTGGCGGTGGCGCTACACCCGCGCGAGCAGGCGGTTTTCGCCGGCCAGCCGCATCATCGCCTTTTGCAGCTTTTCAAAGGCGCGCACCTCAATCTGGCGGACCCGCTCGCGCGAGACGCCATAGACCTGGCTCAGTTCCTCCAGCGTCTTGGGATCGTCGGTCAGCCGGCGTTCGGTCAGGATGTGGCGCTCGCGGTCGTTGAGGCTTTCCATCGCCGACACCAGCATTTCGTGGCGCACATCGGCTTCCTGCGCATCGGCCACGCGCTCGTCCTGCAGCGGGGCCTCATCGGCCAGCCAGTCCTGCCACTGGCCCTCGCCATCCTCGCGCAGCGGCACGTTCAGGCTGGTGTCACCGCCCAGCGCCATGCGCCGGTTCATGCTGGTCACCTCAGCCTCCGACACGCCCAAATCCTTGGCGATCTTGGCCAGATCCTCGGGGCGCAGGTCGCCATCGTCGAACGCGTCAAGCTTGGCCTTCATCCGGCGAAGGTTGAAGAACAGCTTCTTCTGGGCAGCGGTGGTGCCCATCTTCACCAGGCTCCACGAGCGCAGGATGAATTCCTGGATCGACGCGCGGATCCACCACATCGCATAGGTCGCCAGGCGGAAGCCGCGATCGGCCTCGAACTTCTTCACGCCCTGCATCAGGCCGATATTGCCTTCCGAAATCAGCTCCGAAACCGGCAGGCCATAGCCGCGATAGCCCATCGCAATCTTGGCCACCAGGCGTAGATGGCTGGTGACAAGCTGGGCCGCTGCCTCGGGATCGCCATGCTCCTCGAACCGCTTGGCGAGCATATATTCCTGCTCCGCCGAGAGGATCGGAAACTTCTTGATCTCGGCAAGGTAGCGGTTGAGGCTGGCCTCTCCGCCCAGTGCGGGGATCGTCGCCGGGACGTTGCCGCTTGCCATGATCGATACTCCTTCCCTTTACCTGTCCGGAAAACCGCAGGGCGGGATGGTGCCCGCCGCCGGTTTCCTACTCCTTAAAACATGAGGCTATCGCGCAGCGTGCGCATGTCACTGGGCATTTCGCTGTCGAACGCTAAAGCGTTACTTGTCACCGGGTGAATGAACCCCAGATGAGCAGCGTGCAATGCCTGTCGCTGGAAACCCAGCGTTGCCAAAATCTCTCTGCACGCGGGTTTCCTGTTAGCATAAACCGGGTCTCCCAGCAATGCGTGGCCGATTGAGGCCATGTGCACGCGCACCTGGTGCGTGCGCCCGGTTTCCAGCCGGCATTCGACCAGCGCGGCATCGGCCAGCGGCGCCAGCAGCCGGTAATGCGTGACCGCGCGCTTGCCGCCGGCGACGATCGCCATCTTCTTGCGGTTGGCGGGAGACCGGCCGACCGGCGCATCCACCGTGCCCGATGCCGGGTTGGGCCGCCCGCCGACGATGGCCAGATAGCGCCGTTCGATGCTGTGCGCCGCGAACTGGCGCGCCAGCCCTTCATGCGCACGGTCGGACTTGGCGGCGACCAGCAGGCCCGAGGTATCCTTGTCGATGCGGTGGACGATGCCCGGCCGGGCAACGCCGCCAATGCCGGAGAGCTGGCCGCGGCAATGGTGGAGCAGCGCGTTGACCAGCGTGCCATCGGCATTGCCCACCGCCGGATGGACGACCATGCCGGCGGGCTTGTCCACCACGATCAGATGCTCGTCCTCATAGGCGATGCTGAGCGCGATCGGCTGCGCTTCGTTGCCGCTGGCGACGGGCGGGGGCAGGGTGATGTGAAAGGCCTGGCCGGCCACAGCCTTGCGCGAGGGGTCCGTCGCCGGCCGGTGGCGCTCGTCGGTAACATGGCCCTGCAGGATCAGCGCCTTCAGCCGCTCGCGGGATACGTCGGGAAGCGCATCGGCCAGCGCTCGGTCCAGCCGGACGCCATCCGCGCCCGACCCGATCCGAACCTGCAAACTGGCGTCCCCTGACTGCATTGGGCTAGCGATGTGGGCATGGTGTTGGAGATATCAAGCCGGGCGCTGGACGCCATCATGCATGAGGCGAGCCGTGACCCGGCGCGCGAGGTGTGCGGCCTGTTGCTGGGGCGGGGCAGCAGCGTGACGGTGGTGGTGCCGTGCCGCAACGTGGCGGCAGACCCCGCGCGCCGGTTCGAGATCGACCCCGCCGCGCTCATCGCCGCGCACCGGGCCGCGCGCGACGGTGGCCCGGCGGTGATCGGCCATTATCACTCGCACCCCGGGGGCGCGGCCGCTCCATCATCCGCCGATACCGCGATGGCCGCGCAGGATGGCGCGATCTGGCTGATCCTGGGCGCGGGCGAAATCGCCGCTTGGCGCGCGCAGCTTGTCCCCGGTCAGGCTGCCGTCATGGTGCCGATTGCGATTGCCACGCGCGCAGACAGTTGCACGAGCGTCATGGCTTCGCCAGAAGGGCGCAATCCATTTTGCGACGAAGATAGGCTTTCCCTTCCATGACGATCAGCCCGGTCGATTTCGCCAGCCTGCTCTGCTCCCGCCTGTGCCACGACTTGTTGAGCCCGGTCGGCGCGCTCAACAATGGCATCGAGCTGCTCGCCGACGAGCATGACCCCGAAATGCGCCAGCGCTGCCTGGAACTGCTGAGCGAAAGCGCGCGGGCTTCCGCCAACAAGCTGAAATTCTTCCGCCTGGCGTTCGGCGCAGCGGGCGGCTTTGGCGAAACGGTCGATTCGCGGGAAGCCCGCGCCGCGATCGAGGGGCTGTTTGGCGAGAATGGCCGGGTGAAGATTGGCTGGCTGGTCGAGGAATCGGTGCTGCCCAAGCCCGCGATCAAGGTGCTTCTCAACCTGTCGCTGCTGGCCGGCGATGCGCTGGTGCGCGGTGGCACGCTCGATATCGGCGCCGAACATGCCGCCGACACGATCGAAATCGTGGTGCGGGGCGAGGGGCCGCGCATCATCCTGGATGCCGAGTTGCGCAATGCGCTTTCGGGCGGGGGCGATCAGGGCATTGTCACGCCGCGCGCGGCGGCCGCCTATCTGGTGCGCGCGCTGGTGGAGGAAAATGGCGGCACGTTGCAGGTTTCACCGCCTGATGCGCCCATCCTGCTGTTCGGTGCGGCTTTTCGCGTGCGGTAAACCGCGCTTTAACCACCACCGGTCCACATCTGCCCGGCGTCGACAAGAGCACCGGGTTTCATGGACGATCTGCTGCAGGAATTCATAGCCGAAACGCGCGAAACGCTTGAGTCGCTCTCAGGCGAGATCGTGATGTGGGAAGCGCAGCCCGGCGACCGCCAGCGGCTCGACGCGATTTTCCGCTTCGTGCACACGGTAAAGGGCAGCTGCGGCTTTCTGGATCTGCCGCGCCTGCTGCGGCTGAGCCATGCGGCCGAGGATGCGCTGGCCGCCGTCCGGTCCGGCAAGCGGGTGCCCGATACCGCACTGGTCAACGCCGTGCTCGCGATTGTCGACCGGATCGGCGAAATCATTGAGGCAATCGACGCAGGCGCCGCGCTTGACGATTCGGGCGAGGACCTGCTGATCGCCGCCCTTGCCGAAGGAAGCGACGCCGCCCCAGTTGCCCCCAACGGCCAGATGCCGGCCCCAAACGCGCATCGCGCGCCGACACGTTCGGTCCGCCTGAACGTCGACCTGCTCGACCGGATGATGAACGGCATGTCCGACATGGTGCTGGCGCGCAACGAGCTGGCCCGCCGCCTGCGCGCGGGCGTGCTCGAACCGGCGGTCGAGGCAGCGCTGGAGCGGCTGTCGATCACCGTTGCCGAAATGCGCGAAACCGTCACCCGCACGCGCATGCAGAAGATCGACGCGCTGTTCTCTGCCCTGCCGCGCATGGTGCGCGATACCGCCGCCGAGCTGGGCAAGCTGGTGCATCTGTCGGTCGATGGCGCAGACGTGGAACTTGACCGCGAAATGATCGAGATGATGCGCGACCCGCTGGTCCACATCATCCGCAACGCCATCGACCATGGCATCGAATTGCCGGATGTGCGCCGCGCCGTCGGCAAGCGCGATTATGGCTGGCTGTCCGTCTCCGCGCGCCAGTCCGGCAATCAGATCATCATCGAAATCGCCGATGACGGCCACGGCATCGATACCGAACGGCTGGTCACGAAGATGGCGGCCATGTCCGGCCGCAGCGAGGCCGAACTGCGCGCGCTGCCCGAACGCGCCAAGCTCGACCTGGTGTTCGAGCCGGGCCTGTCGAGCAAGAGCGAGGCCACCAGCATTTCCGGCCGCGGCGTCGGCATGGATGTGGTGCGCGCCAATATCGAACAGATTGGCGGGCGGATTGACCTGATCAATTCCCCGGGCAAGGGGCTGGTGATCGCCATTCACGTGCCGCTGACGCTGTCGATCATCTCCACCATCGTCGTCGCGACGCAAGGCCAGCGCTTTGCGGTCGCGCGCCAGTCCATCGAGGAAATCGTCACGGTGCGCGGCGACACCATCCGCGTCGACATGCTGGGCGATACCGCGATTGCCACCGTGCGCGACCGGCGCCTGCCGATGATCGCGCTGGGCCAGCTGCTGGGCATCGACAAGACGGAGACACCACCCGAAAAGCTGGCCGTCGTCAGCATTGCCGGCGGCAGCTATGCGCTGGCGGTGGATGAGGTGCTGGACGCTGAAGAGCTGGTGATCAAACCCGCCGCCCCGGCATTGATGGCAACCGGTCTCTATGCCGGGCAGACGCTGCCCGACAGTGGCCTGCCGATGCTGCTGCTCGATTGCTCGGGGCTGGCCCAGGCCGCCGGGCTGCAGTTCGGGCGTGAGACGGCCAAGCCCGAGCTGCCCGAAGAGGTTACCCAGAGCGAACCCGGCCAGGCCGCCTTGCTGTTCATCGACCTTGACGGCGAACGTCGTGCTGCGCCGCTCGAAGTGATCGAACGCGTGGAACCGGTCGATACCGCCGATATCCGCTTCGCCGGCGGCAAGCTGCGCCTGTCGATCGGCGACGATATCGTGCCGCTGGCCACCATTGCCGGCCGCGAGAGCGCCGAGCAGATCCGCCGCCGTGCAGAAATCAGCGTGCTGCGCATTGCCGATGGCGACCGCGAGATCGGCTATGCCATCGGCGAGGCACTGGACATCGTCACCCTGGGCAACACGTTGCTGCCGGCGCGCCATGCCGGGCCGGTGGCTGGCGTGGTGTCGATTGACGGCGAGCAGGTCGAAGTGATCGACGTGCACTGGCTGTTCGCCCTGTGCGCCGATGATGGCCCGGTCGACACCGCGCCGCTGTGCCTGTTCACGGGAGAGCAGGCATGGTGGATGGACAATTTCCTGCGCCCCGTGATCGAGGCCGCCGGCTATCGCGTGGCCACCGCGCTGGTCGAGGGCGAGACGCCCAGCGTTGCGCTGGCGATGGCGGACGATGTGGTCGACGTGCCGGTGCCTGTCGTGCGGCTGCGCACAGAAGCGGCGACCCTGGGCGCCACCGACAGCATCTATCGTTATGACCGTGCAGGCCTGCTTCAGGCGATTGAAGCACGGGCAAGGGGGGCGTGATGAGCGAGCGGCTGTTCCTGATCGCGCGGATCGCGGGCCGCACTATCGCGATCGATTCCGATCAGGTTGAATCGGTCGTCGATATTGGCGCCATTACGCCCGTACCGCGCGCCAGCGCGTCGGTGCGCGGGCTCGCGGCGCTGCGCAGCCGGGTGGTAACGGTGATCGATACCAGCGTCTGCCTGGGTTTTCCCCCGCCGGAAACACCGCCGGGCCGGGCCGTCATCACTTATGGTGACGGGCATCACTATGCGGTCCTGGTGGAGGCGCTGGAGGATATTGCGGTCTATCCCGTGGCGCCGCTTTCCGGCGGCATCTCGATCGAGGGCGGCTGGGCGCGTGCAGGGTGCGGCGTGGTGGACCGCGATGGCGACCCGGTTCTCGCCATCGATCTGCGCGCCATTCTGCCCGGCCTGGCGCTGGCGGCGTGAGTTAACGCGAATCTCAGACTTTTCAGGCAGCACGGCCAAGGTGCTACAGCAGGGGCTCACGATGAAGACGTGTCTGGTGGTTGATGACTCCAAGGTGATCCGCAAGGTTGCGCGCCATATTCTGGAAACGCTCAACTTCCAGGTGAGCGAGGCTGGCGACGGGCGCGAGGCGCTCGACAGCTGCCGCGCGGCGGTGCCCGATGTCATCCTGCTCGACTGGAACATGCCGGTGATGAGCGGCATGGAGTTCCTGCGCGCACTTAAGGAAACCGATATCGGCCACAAGCCCAAGGTCGTGTTCTGCACCACCGAGAACGACATGGCCTATATCCGCGCCGCAATCGAAGCGGGCGCGGACGAGTATGTGATGAAGCCGTTCGACCGCGAAACGCTGGAAAGCAAGCTTCAGATGGTCGGCGTCGCCTGAGCGGGGGCGAGGGAGAAGACGCATGCCACCCGCCCGCAAGGCTGCCCAGGTCGCCACGCCCAAAGGGCCGGCGCCGGCCCGCATCCTGATCGTCGACGATTCGGCCGTTGCCCGCGCGGTGATCGGCAAATGCGTTGAAGCAAACCCGCGCTTCACGGTGGCAAGTGCGGTGTCGGACGTGCCGGCCGCGCTTTCGTTTCTTGCCCATAACCGGGTCGACATCATTCTGCTCGACGTTGAAATGCCCGGCATAGACGGGTTGACGGCGCTGCCGGACCTGCTGCTCGCCAGCCACGGCGCGCGCGTCATCGTGGTGTCGTCCATCTGTGCCGAAGGCGCGACCGCGACGATCCATGCCCTATCGCTGGGCGCGGCAGACACGCTGGTGAAGCCCGGTGTCGGCGGGCTGCTCGGCAAGTTCAGTGAAGTACTCGACGAAAAACTGTCGCGCCTGGTCGACAGCGGCGATCATCTCTCCGCTGCGCCGGCAAGCCCGCCCAAGGCGGCGCAACGCGGCGATTTCGACCTGATCGCGATCGGCGCATCCACCGGCGGCATTCACGCGCTGAGCCAGTTACTGCGCGCCATTCCGGCCGAATGCCGGGTGCCGATGCTGATCACCCAGCATCTGCCGCCGTCGTTCATGCCCTATTTTGCGGCACAGATCGCTGTGCTGGCGGGGCGCCCGTGCGACGTGGCGACAGAGCATATGCCGGTCCAGCCCGGCCGCATCGTGATTGCGCCGGGAGAGGCGCATCTGGGTTGCGTGCGCAGCGGCGACCGGCTGACCGTGGCGCTCAGCACCGAAAAGGCAGTCAGCGGCTGCATGCCCTCCGTCGACCCGATGTTCAACGCGGTGGCCGAGGCCTGTGGCGCCCGCGCGATGGGCGTGCTGCTGTCGGGCATGGGCCGCGATGGCGCAATCGGCGCCCAGCGGCTGTCGGCAGCCGGCGGCGTCATCGTTGCCCAGGATCAGGCAAGCTCGGTGGTATGGGGCATGCCCGGTGCGGTAGCCAAGGCCGGGCTTGCCCATGCGGTGCTGCGGCCCGAAGAAATCGGTCGGCTGATCGCCACGCAGCGGAGGCCCGCATGAGCCCGCGCGAGCGGCTCCACATGCCGCCGACCCAGGCGATGCATGTCCTGTCGGCGCTGCTCGAACAGCATACCGGGCAGCAGATTGCGCCCAACCGCACCTGGCGCATCGAAACCGCGCTGAAGCCGGTGCTGCGCGACCGTGGACTCGCTTCGCTCGACGAACTGGTAGCGGCGATGCTGCGCGACCAGAGCGGCCAGATTGCCGCACAGGCGGTGGACGCGCTGTTGAACCAGGAAACCTCCTTCTACCGCGATGCCGGCGTGATCGAGACGGTGGCCGGCGCGGTGGAGGCTTTGGCGGCGACGCTCAATCGGCGCGTATCGATCTGGTCGGCAGCCTGCTCGACCGGGCAGGAGCCGCTGTCGCTCGCCATGCTGTTTGCCGAACGCAGCCAGAAAGCACCCTGGCTTGAGCCCGAGATCCTGGCGACTGATGTTTCCGAAACCGCGCTCGGCCGCGCACGTGCTGGACGATATTCGCAATTCGAGATCCAGCGCGGCCTGCCGATCCGCAAGATGGTGGACTGGTTCAGCGCCGAAGATACCGACTGGGTGGCCCGGCCCGAGTTGGTGCGCCGCATCTGCTTTCGTCGCCACAATCTGGTCAGCGATCCGCCGCCGATTGGCCGGTTCGACATCATCCTGTGCCGCAACGTGCTGCTTTATCTCTCACCCGAACTGCGCCGCCGCGTGTTCGAGCGGCTGGCCAGTGCCATCCGCCCGGGCGGCCTGCTCGTGCTGGGCGCAGGCGAAACCGTGATCGGCCAGAGCGAGGCCTTCGTCCCCTCTGCCACCTATCGCGGTTTTTACGAGCCGGCACCGCCCGCGCGCACCGCCAACGCCGCCTGACGGTTTACTTTCGCGCGCGCTGCCCCCAAGCCTTGGCGCGCATGGAGCAAGTCAATCGCAGCCCCGCCTTCGGCCCCTTCGATCTGGGCGTCGTGGTGATGATGAACATCCTGTGGGGCCTCAACATCATTGCCGTGAAGCAGTCGGTCGACCTGATCGCGCCGCTTACTTCCGCCTTCCTGCGGCAGGCAATCGTGTTTGCGGTGTGCGTCTCGTGGCTGCGGATCGTGCCGGGGCGGATGCTGGCGCTCACCGCGCTTGGCGTGCTGCTGGGTGCGGCCTTCTACATCGCGATCAACCTGTCGCTGGCCATGGCGACCAATGTCGGCGCGCTGGCGATTGCCGGGCAGCTGGGCGTGCCGTTCGCGCTCATTCTGGCAATCATCGTGTTCGGCGAGCGGATCCGCTGGCCGCGCCTGATCGGCATCTTGCTGTCGCTGGGCGGGGTGGGGGTGCTGGTGTTCGATCCGGCCGCGCTGACCGAGATACCGGCAATCGGGCTGACGGCGCTGTCCAGCCTCATCTGGGCGATCGGCTCGCTCATCCAGCGCCAGCTGCGCGGCGTGCCGGTGCTGACCATCTATGCGTGGATCGGGCTGTGGGGCACGCTGTGCCTGGGCATCATGGCCTGGCGGTTGGAGCCGGCCACCTTCGCTTCAATTCCGCGCATTCCACTGGGCACGATGGGCTGGGTGGCGTTTTCCGCAATCGGCTCCACACTGGGCGGGCATGGCGCGATGAGCTGGCTGCTGCAGCGGCACCCGGTCGCCACGGTCACACCGATGACGCTGGGCGCGCCGGTAATTTCGGTCTTTACCGCCGCCTGGTATTTCGGCACCCCTGTAACCGGTATCATGTTACTTGGCGGGACGATGGCAATGGCGGGCGTGGCGATCGTCACAATCAGGACGGCTCAGGCGGGCAGGCCATGAGCAGCGAGTGGCTGGGCGACCTTGAGGTTCATCTGGCGCCGTCCCCCAATTTCGACGAGCGCAAGCTGCCCGTCACCATGATCGTGCTGCATTACACCGGCATGCCCGATTTCGAGGGCGCACTGGCCCGGCTGCGCGACCCGGAGGCCAAGGTGTCGTCGCATTATCTGGTGGCGGAGGATGGCAATGTGTTGCGCCTGGTCGATGAGGACAAGCGCGCCTGGCACGCCGGCAAATCGCACTGGCGCGACTGGGACGATGTGAACAGCGCGAGCATCGGCATCGAAATCGTCAATCCCGGCCATGAATTCGGCTATCGCCCCTTTCCCGACGAGCAGATGGCTTCCGTCGTGCAGCTCGTTTCCTCGATCAAGGAACGCTACGGCATCACCCGCGGCAATGTCGTCGGCCATTCGGACATTGCCCCGGCGCGCAAGCGCGACCCCGGCGAGCTGTTCCCATGGCACGCGCTGGCCCGCCTGCGGCTGGCGCTGCCCCGCCCGACCCGCAACCTGATGGACCCGCACTGGACCGAAAGCGGCTTCCTGCTCGCGCTGGAACGCTTCGGCTATGACGTGACCGATCCGATGGCGGCGATCATGGCGTTCCAGCGCCGCTTCCGCCCCGAGCTGATCGACGGCGAGATCGATGCCGAGTGCCGCATGATCCTGCTCGCGCTGCTCTTGCCAAAGCCGCAAGGGGACGAGTAACGCAAATCCGCCAGAAGGTCGGGCGGCCGCGAGCAGCATGCTGTTCGAGGAAAGTCCGGGCTCCACGGAAACAACGGTGCCGGATAACGTCCGGCGGGGGCGACCCCAGGGACAGTGCCACAGAGAGCAGACCGCCGCCCATGGGCGGCAAGGGTGAAAGGGTGCGGTAAGAGCGCACCGCGCGGCTGGTAACAGGCGCGGCACGGCAAACCCCACCGGGAGCAAGACCGAATAGGGGCGGCACGGTGCCTTTCCGGCACCAGGGCATGTTCCGGCCCGCTGCCCGGGTTGGTTGCTTGAGGGCCGGGGCAACCCGGCTCCTAGAGGAATGGTCGCCCATCCCGGCGCGCAGGCGACGGGGGGACAGAACCCGGCTTACAGACCTTCTGGCATTTTTTTGGCGCCGCGCGTGTTGCGCTGGGCGCCCATTCGCCTAGATGGCGGATATGGCACGCGGCACTCGATCGGTGGACTGGGGTTTCCCGCGCTGGCGCGGCTATGGCGCTGCGAGCGAGGCGCAGAAGGTGCGGCTGTGCGACCGGCATGGCTGTGACTTACCTGGCAACTGCCCCGCGCCCAAATCGCCCAACAGCCCGGAACGCTGGTATTTCTGTGAGCGGCACGCGGCCGAATATAATGCCGGCTGGAATTATTTCGAAGGATTGAGCGCGGAGGAAGCCGCCGCGCGCGAAGCGGCCGAGGCGCGCGACGCCTCAGGCTATGCCGAGGCACGCCATTATGGCTGGGGCGGGCCGGGTGACGGCACTCGCTCGCGCGACGAGATGCGCGCGCTTGAAGTGCTGGAGCTGGAGGCGGATGCCGATTTCGACGCGGTGCGCGCAGCCTGGCGCCGGCTGGCCAAGGCGAGCCACCCCGATGTGAAGCCCGGCGATGCCGAGGCGGCCAAAAGATTCCACGCGATCCAGGCCGCCTATGACGTGCTGCGCACGGCCGAGGAACGGCGGACGTGGAAACCGGCCTGAGCCGGGGGCGCGGCGCGCGGCAGAAAATCCTTGTCTGCGCCACCTGCCAGCAGCGGCTGGGGACCGGTTTCGGCAGGAACGGCCGGCAGACGCTGGCGCGCGCGCTGAGAGCCCATCTGGGGATCAGCCGCTGGTGGCGCCGGCGGGCAACCGCAAAGGTGGAGGTGGTGGAGGTGAAATGCCTTGCCGCCTGTCCGCGCGGGGCGGTGACGGTGGCGAATGCTGCGCGGCTCGACCGCTGGCGCATGGTGCCGCGCGGCGCAGACCTTGCAGCACTGCTCGATCAGCTCGACATCACTGCCTGATCGCGCCGCCCAGCAAAGCCTTGCCCGCGCCCAGCGGATTGGCGCGCAGCCGCGCTTCCTCGGTGCCCATATATCTGAAGATGCCGTCGAGCGCGCCGCCGGTGACATGATCGGTCAGCCCGTCGCGGTTGATGCCCAGCCCGCTCAGCAACCCGCCGGTGCTGCTCTTGCCCAGCCGGTCGAGCAGGCCGAACGCGCCGGTCGACCCCAGTGCGGTCAGCACCAGTGGGCGCAGCCGGGTCTGCAATTCGCCGCCCGCGCTCTGGCGCAGATAGCGGCTGGCACCGTCATTCGCGCCCACGATACGCGGCACATCGGCGAGCGTCATCCGGCTGATCGCGGCGCGGAAGATGGGCTTTGCCTCGCGCGCCGCAGCGCCGGCGGCATCGTTCATGCTGCGCTGAAGGCCGTTGGTCAGCCCCGCGCTGTCCGCCAGCCGGAGCAGCCCGCCAGCATTTCTCAGCGGCCCGGGCAGGCCGATCCGGATCGCTTCATCGGCAAAGAAGGCGCCCGGCTTGCCCAGCTTGTCGAGCGCCGCGTCCGACGCGCTGCCCAAAAGGTTCAATATGCCCAAACCCTGTGCGGAAAGCGGCGCCGCGAACGGCAGCATCACCAGCCCCACCACCAGCCGACGACGATCGATCATGTCAGACTCCCCGGTTACGAACCGGCCGGATGCTATCACAGCGAAGCACCGCTTTTGCAGCCCTTTATGCGCCAGCCGGCCAGAAGTGCCGCACCGCCATGGCGCCATTTGCCCGCCGCCGCGCGCGCAGCTATAGCCTGCGCCCATGCTACGTCTGAAGGACAAGATCTGCGTCGTCACCGGCGCGGCGCGGGGCATCGGCCGCGCCATTGCTGCACGCTTCCATGACGAGGGCGGCACCGTGATGCTGACCGACATCGATGTGGAGGCCGGCACGCGCGCGGCCGCCGAGATCGGCTGTCGCTTTGAGCCGCTCGACGTGCGCGAGGAGCAGGACTGGGCGCGGCTCGCCGCTGTGGTGCCGGTTGCCGATGTCGTGGTGAACAATGCCGGCATCACCGGCTTTGAAGAGGGCATCACCGCGCACGACCCCGAACATGCCAGCCTTGCCGATTGGCGCGCCGTGCACCGCGTCAACCTGGACGGCACGTTTCTGGGCTGCCGCTATGCCATCGTGGCGATGAAGGCCAAGGGCAGGGGGTCGATCATCAACATCTCGTCGCGCTCCGGGCTGGTCGGCATTCCCGGCGCGGCTGCCTATGCATCGTCAAAGGCAGCGATCCGCAATCACAGCAAGACGGTCGCGCTCTATTGCGCGCAGCAGGGCTGGGCGATCCGCTGCAATTCGATCCACCCGGCAGCCATTCTGACCGGCATCTGGGAGCCGATGCTGGGCGACGGGCCAGACCGGGCGGAAAAGATGGCGGCACTGGTGGCCGACACGCCGATGAAGCGCTTTGGCCTGCCCGAGGAAGTGGCGGCAATCGCCGCGATGCTGGCGTCGGACGAAGCGGCCTATATCACTGGTGCCGAACTCAACATTGATGGCGGGCTGCTCGCCGGCTCCGCTGCATCGCCGGGCTAGGCCGAAAAGCGCGCGGCCGTCTCGCGGATCAGCGCGATCATGTTGGGGATGCCCTGCGTCCGGTTGGAGCTGAGCTGGTTGCGCAGGTCGAACGGGGCGAGCGCCGCGCCGATATCGGTCGCCAGAATATCGGCCGGGTGCGCATCCTGCACCACCAGCAGCACCAGCGCGATGATGCCCTTGGTGATCGCGGCGTTGGAATCGGCCAGAAAGTGCAGCCGGCCATCGTCGCGCCTGGTGGGATAGACCCAGACCGAGGCCGAACAGCCCCGCACCAGCGTTGCGTCCGTCTTCAGCGCCGCCGGCATCGGCTCCAGCGTGCGGCCGAGATCGATCAACAGGCGGTATCGATCATCGGCGTCCAGAAAATCATATTCGGCGAACAGGTCTTCGATGCGGCTCATGGCCGCCCGCTAGCGGGGTGGGCCTTAAAGGTCCACCCCGGCGGCGATCGCTTCCAGCTTGCGGATGCGCTCGCGCAGGTCAGCCAGTTCGATCCGCGCGCTGGCCTGGGGCAGGGCGGGGCCTTCGTCGCGGTTACCGCGCGAAAGCTCCTGGTGCTTCAGCTGCAGCCAGCCGCGCCAGCCCGCCAGCGCCGCCAGCGTCACCATGGCCAGCGCCGCCAGCCCGGCCGTCGCGAGCGTTACGTAAAGGATGGGTTCGGTCGTCATCGGGGTCAGCTCCGGTCACGCAGCGCTTCAATCTCGCGGTTGAGCTTGGCGCTGAGGGTGTTGTCATCGGTTGCCAGTTTTTCGAGCACGGCGACGCGCTCTTTCAGCGTGCGCACCTCGTCGCGCAGCATCACGGTTTCGCGGCTATCGGTCACCTGCGGGCGGCCGCTCGACGCTTCATACCGGGCACGCAGCACTCGGGCGACGGTGACGATCAGCACGATCATCACCACCATTGCATAGGCGTTCATTGTGATACTCCGTCGCAAAAAGCCTGGTTGAAACCCTGCTTCAGTTCAGCGGCTTGTCGCGCAGCCGTTCGATCTCATCGGCAACGTTCAGGCCGCGATCGGTCACGATCCGCTCGAGCACCGCGACCCGCTGGTCGAGCCGTTCGTGGCGTGCCGTGTCCATTTCGATCCGCTGGCGCATCAGTTCGGCCTCGATCTCCATCTTGCGTTCGCGAAAGCGGATATAGGGCCGCACCACAACGCCACCGAAGATCGCCAGCAAACCGCAGCAAATGCCGAGGATGGGGATCAGGATCGGGCTGATATGCATGTCCTCCTCCTCAGTTCGTCCGGCCCCGCAGGGCCTCGATCTCACGGTCCAGGCTGTGCGCGCTGTCGGTCACGATGCGTTCGACATTGGCAAGCCGGTCCTTGATGGCCCCCAGTTCTGCGCGCAGTTGCGCGTTTTCCTGGCTCAGCAGCGCGATACGCTCACGATCGACCGACGTCGTCTGTGGGTAGATCGCCTTGCCCCAGCTGTTCTCCAGCGGATACCCGTTTTTGATCCGAAGGCGGGTCGTATAAATCCATCCGGCCACACCGGCCAGGCCGATCGACAACGCCATAATCGCAAGGAATGGCACATAGGGCAGAATTGTCGTCTCTGCGGTCATTGTCACTTTCCCTCTCAGCGCAGTGCGTCGATTTCGCGGGCGGTCCGCTCGGCGGGATCGGTGGCGATCCGCTCGAGCACGGCGATCCGCTCTTCCAGCCGGCCGATCTGCCCTTTCAGGCGCTCATTCTCGCTGGACAGCAGCTCGATCGCGCGGTCAGCCTCCGGTCCGTTCAGCTTGGCGGCAACATTGCCACCCCATTCATTTTCCAGCGGATAGCCGTGGCGGGCCCTGATCCAGCTGGTGATCACCCAGCCCATCGTCGAGATGCCGATGATCGCCAGGACAAAGAATTGGCCAGAACTCATGATTTTCCTCCCCAGGAACTGCGGGCTGGCGGCTCAGCGCAGATTGTCGATTTCGTCGGCCAGGCGCTGGTTGCGGCTGGTGTACATCATCTCGATGTCAGCCAGGCGCCGGTCGATGTCGCGGAACTTGGAACGAACCTCGGCCGTGGTGCGCTTCGGGTTGGAGCGCACGCCCTGCCAGAATTTCTGGTCCTCGCGGCTTTCGTACAGCCCCATCGGCTTGTTCTCGGCGGCCCAGGCGATGATCAGATAGATCAGGATGGGCCACCCGGTCATGAAGGTCAGCACCACGGCACCGATGCGAACCAGCAGCGGGTCAACCCCGGTATAGTCCGCGATCCCGGCGCACACGCCGAAGATCTTGCCGTTCTGCTTGTCGAGATAGAATTTGGTACGGCTGGCGCTCATGGCTCAGTTCCTCCGGGTCAGGTCGAAATCGGGCTGCTCGACGCGCGGCGCGAGCTGGGTCCAATCGGGATTGTCGGCAGCGATGATCCGTTCGATCGTGCCCAGCCGCTCGTCGAGCCGGCGGGCGTGATTGTAGAGCTCATCGAGCAGGCGTTCGTCCTCGTCGGTGATCTTGGGCGCCTGGCGCCACTTGGTCACATAATGGAGCACGATCCAGGGCAGCCCGATGAAGAGCATGCCGACGACGGCGATGGGGATGAAGATTTCTTCCATCTCAACCTTCCTTGCCGATGCGGGCCTTCAGTGCGGCGAGTTCGGCCTCCACCTTGTCGTTGGACTTCAGCTCGGCGATTTCCTCTTCCAGCGTCTTGGGGCTGCCGCCCAGGCCGGCGGCCTCGGCACGGCCCTCCGCCATGTCGGCGCGGCGCTCCATCACTTCGAAGCGGCTGAACGCGTCGGTCACCTTGCTGCCGGCGTACAGGTCGCGCATGCGGAACCGGTTGTGCGCGGTTTCCAGCCGGGTCACGATCGAGTTCTGGCGGGTGCGGGCCTCGCGCAGCTTGGTCTGCAGCTTGTTGATGTCTTCCTCAGCCGCACGCAGCGTGTCATCCAGCACCGCGATCTCGGCGTTCAGCTGGTCGCACATATCGACCGCCTTCTGGCGCTCGAGCAGCGCGGCCTTGGCCAGATCCTCACGATTCTTCGACAGCGCCAGCTCGGCCTTTTCGGTCCAGCTTTCCTGCAGCTTTTCCAGCTTGGCGATGTGACGGCGCATTTCCTTCTGGTCGGCAATGGTGCGCGCGGCAGAGGCGCGGACTTCGACCAGCGTTTCCTCCATTTCGAGGATGATCATGCGGATCATCTTCGCGGGGTCCTCCGCCTTGTCGAGCAGGTCGGTCACGTTGGCGGCGATGATGTCGCGGGTGCGAGAGAAAATGCCCATCTTGTTGTTACTCCAGAAAAAAGGTGCCGGGGCGGCCACTAGGTTGGGGGCAGAAATGCCGCCCCGGCAGGGTCGTCGCCTGCAGGGGGCTTCAGGCGACGAAGCTGGTGGTGGGGTTCAGGCGGACTTCGGCGGGCGCAACCGCACCCAGCACGAACACGACACCGGCGACGAGCGACAGGACCGCTGCAGTCAGGCTGCGTGCGGTGTTGGTCGAGTGATAGTGGGTCATGTTGCTACTCCTTGAACTTGCTGATCGGGGCTGCCGTTGCGGCAGATGCCACATGCTTTGCAGAATGCGTGCCAGTTTTGAAATGCACTTGTTTTCAATGCGTTGTCAGATTCTCGTTCGCCGATGAGTGGGTTACCACTTGCCAAGCCTTGGCAATTTACGCCAAGTGTTGGCCATGGAACGACAAGCGCATGTCATCGGCCAGTCGGGCGTCTTTCTGGACGTGCTGGAACGCGCCAGCCGCGCCGCCGCGCTCGACCGGCCGGTGCTGGTGATCGGCGAGCGCGGCACCGGCAAGGAGCTGGTCGCCGAGCGCCTCCATCGCCTGAGCCCGCGCTGGGACCAGCCGCTGATCGTGATGAACTGCGCGGCCCTTCCCGAAACGCTGATCGAGGCCGAGCTGTTCGGGCATGAAGCGGGCGCCTTCACCGGCGCGACCAAGGCGCGCCAGGGCCGGTTCGAGGAGGCCCATGGCGGCACCCTGTTTCTGGACGAGCTTGGCACCTTGTCGATGGCCGCACAGGAGCGGCTGCTGCGCGCGGTGGAATATGGCGAGGTGACACGCATCGGTTCGTCGCGCCCGGTGCGGGTGGATGTGCGCATCGTCGCCGCAACCAACGAGCATCTGCCCGACCGGGTGGAGCGCAACAGCTTTCGTGCCGACCTGCTCGACCGGCTGAGCTTCGAGGTGGTCACTCTGCCGCCGCTCAGGGAACGCGCCGGCGACGTGATGGTGCTGGCCGAGCATTTCGGCCGGCGCATGGCCGCCGAACTGGGCTGGAACGACTGGCCGGGTTTCTCGGTGGCGGCAACCGATGCGATGATCGACTATCGCTGGCCCGGCAATGTGCGCGAGCTGCGCAACGTGGTCGAGCGCGCCGTCTATCGCTGGGAGGAGGAAGGGCCGATCGACGCGATCCAGTTCGATCCCTTTGCCTCACCCTATCGCCCGCAGGCAGCACATGGCGCCAGCACCGAGACCGCGCAGACTGCCGCGCCCGCGCCGGTGCCACCTGCGGCTGATGACGAAGACGGGCACCCCATGGATTTCAAGTCGCAGGTCGCGCGCTTCGAGCGGCAGGTGCTGGCGAAGGCGCTGGCCACCCACCGCTTCAACCAGCGCGCGACGGCAGAGGCGCTGGGGCTGAGCTATGACCAGCTGCGCCATGCGCTGCGTCGGCACGACCTGCTCCCCGGCGGCTGAGCTTGCACGACTCGGGTGCCCCGCCTAGGGATTGGGAAACACCGAAAATTCCAGATCAGGAGAAAGAGTGATGGCTTTCGAACTCCCGCCGCTGCCCTATGCCAAGGACGCGCTGGCCCCCGTGATGTCGGCGGAAACCTTCGACTTCCACCATGGCAAGCACCACAAGGCCTATGTCGACAAGACCAATGGCATGCTCGCGGAAAAAGGGCTGGAAGGCGCCAAGCTGACCGACGTGATCAAGGCGGCGAAAGAGCGCGGCGACAAGGGCCTGTTCAACAACTCCGCGCAGATCTGGAACCATACTTTCTTCTGGCACTCGCTGACCCCGAACCATCAGGCACCCAGTGGCAAGCTGGCCGAGATGATCGCCGCCGATTTCGGCTCGACCGACGAGCTGGTTAAGGCGCTGATCGCCGAGTCCGCCAACCATTTCGCCAGCGGCTGGGGCTGGCTGGTGCTCGACGGCGGCAAGCTGAAGGTCACGTCGCTCCACGATGCCGACACGCCGGTGGTGTATGACGGCATGAAGCCGCTGCTGACCATCGATGTGTGGGAACATGCCTATTACATCGATTATCGCAACGCGCGGCCCGGCTATCTGGAAGCGGTGACCGGCAAGATCCTGAACTGGGAATTTGCCGCGCAGAATCTGGACGGCAACGGCATCGCCCGCGCCGACCAGGGCTGAACCCCATCACGGCGAGCCCCGTTGCAGCGGGGCTCGCCGGCATCCTCAGGGCGCGGGGGGCTTCCCCTCCAGATCAAGCCCGTGCCGCGTCAGCATCGGCACATTGGCCAGCGCGAAGACGAGGGTGAGGGGGATGACGCCCCAGGTCTTGTAATTGACCCAGACGTCGGCCGAGAAATTGAGGCGCACCACCTCGTTCAGCACTGCCATCACCGCGAAGAACAGCATCCAGTTGATGGTCAGCTTGCGCCAGCCAAGCGCGCTCAACCCCGGATAGGCCTGACCCAGCACCATCTGCAGCAACGGGCGACCAGTGACGAGGCCGAAGCCGAGCAGCGCGGAGAGAATGCCATAGATGATCGTCGGCTTCATCTGGATGAAGCGCGCGTCGCGGAAATAGAGCGTCAGCCCGCCAAACACGATCACCAGCACCGCCGTCAGCGCCAGCATCGGCGACACCCGCTTGAACAGCGCGAACGACGCGATCAGCGCGGCCATCATCGCCACCATGAAGGCGCCGGTCGCCACCATCATCCTCACCAGCGCCAGGCCCGGCACCGCGTAATAGGCGACGAAGAACACCAGCAGCGGCCCATAATCGATCGCGAGCGGGAGGAACGGGTTTCTGGCAGGTCGGTCAGCGGTCATTCACGGTCCTTGGCGCGGGGGCGGCGGGCGCGTCAACGGGCAGGGCGGTCGACACCGGCGATGATGCGCGCGACTTCGAGCGAGTCGAACGGGCGCAGATCGTCAATGCCTTCACCGACGCCAATCGCATGGATGGGCAGGCCGAACTGTTCCGCCGCCGCCACCAGCACGCCACCGCGCGCGGTGCCGTCCAGCTTGGTCATGATCAAGCCGGTCACGCCGGCCACATCGCGGAACACCTCGATCTGCGATAGCGCATTCTGCCCGGTGGTCGCATCGAGCACCAGCACCACGTCATGCGGCGCGCTGGGGTCAAGCCGGCCGAGCACGCGCTTGATCTTGGCCAGCTCGTCCATCAGCTCGCGCTTGTTCTGCAGCCGGCCGGCGGTATCGACGATCAGCACATCGGTGCCATCGGCGGCGGCCTGCTTCACCGCTTCGAACACGATACCGGCTGCGTCACCCCCTTCGGCGCCGCGCACGATGGGCACGCCGATCCGCTCCGCCCAGGTGGCCAGCTGGCCGATGGCAGCGGCGCGGAAGGTGTCGCCGGCGGCCAGCATCACCTTGTAGCGCGCATCGACGAACCATTTGGCGAGCTTGGCAATCGTCGTCGTCTTGCCCGATCCGTTAACGCCGATCACCAGCACGACATGGGGCCGGGTGGCGGCGGTTGCGTCAATGCCCCTGGCGACCGGGGCGAGCGTGCGCTCAATCTCCTCCGCCACGATCAGGCGGATGCCCAAATCTTCCAGCCCGCGCTCGAAATTCTGGGCGGACAGCCGGTCGCGGATGCGCGCAGCGGTCGCCACGCCCAGGTCGGACGCGATCAGCGCTTCCTCGATCTCGTCGAGCGTGCCGTCGTCCAGCCGCGCGGTGCCAAGGCCGGCAAGGTTGCCGACCAGCCGGTCCGACGTGCGGCGCAGCCCGCCCAGCAGCTTGTCGTGCCAGCTCATGCCGCCTGCCGCTCCATGGCCGTGCCGACCAGGCGCTGGCCGTCGCTGCCCGTGATACGCAGCATGGCAACCGCGCCAACGGGCGCGGCGGCACAGGTGACTTCGGCGAAATTGGCGGCATGGCCGCGCGTGCCCGGTCGTTCGATCAGCACCGGCTGCTCGGTGCCGATCAGCGTGCTGAGCCAGCCGGCGCGGCGCTCGGCACCCCGCGCGCGCAGCTGGGCCGCCCGCGCGCGTCGGACCTCGGGCGCGACTTGCGGCATGCGCGCGGCGGGCGTTCCGCTGCGGGGGGAATAGGGGAAGATGTGCGCGTGGACGATGTCGCAATCGTCGATCAGTTTCAGGCTATTCTGGAACATCGCCTCAGTCTCGGTCGGGAAGCCGGCAATCAGGTCCGCACCAATGGCTATGTCGCGCCGGGCCTTCAGCCGGTCAACCATGCGCACCGCGTCGGCGCGGGCATGGCGGCGCTTCATCCGCTTCAGGATCATGTCGTCGCCAGCCTGAAGCGACAGGTGCAGATGCGGCATCAGGCGCGGTTCGCCCGTCAACAGCTCGAACAGCGCATCGTCGATCTCGATCGAATCGAGCGATGACAGCCGCATCCGGTCGAGCGCGGGAACGCCCAGCAGAATGGCCTGTACCAGCGCGGCGAGGGAGGGCGGGCCATAGCTGGTCAGGTCAACCCCGGTCAGCACGACTTCGCGGTGGCCGGCCGCCACCAGCGCCGCCACCCGCTCCACCACCTGCGCCACCGGGGCCGAGCGGCTGTTCCCCCGGCCATAGGGAATGATGCAGAAGGTGCAGCGATGGTCGCAGCCATTCTGCACTTCCACAAAGGCGCGGACATGGCGGGTGAAGCTGGGCGCCAGATGCGGCGCGGTTTCGGCCACGCGCATGATGTCGCCCACCACCACCGGGGCCGCGCCCTGCCAAGCCTGCGGATCGAGCTTGGCGTCGTTGCCGATCACCCGGTCGACCTCCGCCATGGCGGCAAAGCCGTGCGGATCGATCTGCGCGGCGCACCCGGTCACCACCAGTTCGGCGGCCGGATGGTCGCGACGGGCGCGGCGGATCGCGGCGCGAGTTTCGGCCACCGCGCTTTGGGTGACCGCGCAGCTGTTCACCACCACCCGGTCGCGCCCGGCCGCCAGCGTGCGGATGCTCTCGCTTTCTGCGGCGTTCAGGCGGCAACCCAGGGTGATGACATGCGGGGCAGGCATGGCGCGCGTCCTAGGCGCAGCCAGCGGCCAAGTCCACCGGATCAGGCGGCGGCGACGATCAGCCGCTGCTCCGCCAGCATGCGCCGCGCGCCGGCGGCGGATAGCAGACCACCGAAATGCGCCCCCTGCGCCGAGGCATAGCCCAGCGTCTGCAGCCGTTCGGCGGTGGCTGCATCGGCAACGCCATCGGCACTGGCGGGCAGGTTCAGGCTCTCTGCCAGCCGGGCGATTGCCGTCGTCACCGCCAGGCTTTCACCGCCGGCGACGAGATCAACAGCGAAGCCGCGGTCGAGCTTCAGGCCGTCAAACGCCAGCGCGCGCAGATGGCCGATCGCGGCATAGCCCGTTCCGAAGCGGTCCAGCACCAGCCGCGCGCCCTGCGCCTTCAGGCTGGTGGCCAGCGACTGCGCCAGGGTCAGGTTGTGCATCAGCCCGGCCTCGGTCAGCTGAATGTCGATCCGCTGAGGGGCAAAGCCGCTCTCGCTCAGCAGCTTGAGCAGTTTCTGCGCCGCCCATGGATCGCGCAGCTGTGCCGGTGCGAGGCTGATCGCGAGCCGCAGCGACGGATCCCAGTCGCGCGCTTGCGCCAGCGCGTGGCGCACCACCGCCTCGAACAGCGGGTCGATCAGCCCGACTTCCTCGGCAAGCGGCATGAACCCGTCCGCCTCGACGGCACCCTGCGCACCTTCCCAGCGGGGCACCACTTCGAAGCCCGCCAGCCGGCCCGTTGCGAGGTCGACCCGGGGCGCGAAGCAGGGCAGGATTGCCCCCTTCGCCACCGCGTCGCGCAGCGCGGCTTCGAACTTGGTCCGCACCTCTAGTGCGCGCGCCATCCCCTCGTCGAACCAGGCGCAGCGATTGCTGCCCGTTTCCTTCGCGGCCGATAGCGCCAGGCCCGCCACACGCAGCAATCCTTCGATACCGCTGCTCTCGATGTCAGACCGCGCAAGGCCGATCGATACCCCCAGCGGCACCTGCACGCCGGCCACCTGAAAGCCGCGCCCGAACCGCGCGAGCATCCGCTCCGCCAGCCGGTCCACGGTTTCGGGATAGGCGGCATCGAACAGCAGGGCTGCGGCGAAGCTGTCGCTGTTCATCCGCGCCACCACGCACCCAAGCGGCAGCACTTCCGTCACGGCCCGGCCGATTTCGGCCAGTGTCTGGTCGCCAAAGCCGGCGCCATGGCGTTCGTTGACCTGCTTCAGGCCGTCAATGTCGAGCAGCATCAGGGCCACGACCTTGCCGCGCCGCTGCGCCTGGGCAAGGAGCGCAGCACCCTCTTCGGCCAGCGCGCGGCGGTTGCCGAGGCCGGTCAGTGCGTCGGTCGTGCCGAGCAGTCCTGCCCGCGCGGCGCTTGCCTCATCGGCCAACGCTGCCCGCATCGCGCTGTGCCGGCGCCAGCTGAACAGCAGCAGCGCAACGTTCAGCAGCAGCGCGACCAGCATCACCCGGTCGCCCGCCATCGTGCCGGCCATCACGCGGGCGAGCACCAAACTGGCGATCGCGACAAACAGCAAAATGGCGGCGACGATGGTCGCGATCCCCAGCCGGTCGCGCCGGGGGTCAGCCGGTCCGAGCAGCGCAGGCAGGGCAGAGCGGGGCGCACGATTCTTCATGCCGCGCTTGTCGCACGGCCGCCCTCAAGGTCGCGTTAAGCCGGATGGTTGCGAAAGGCTGAGCATTACGCTATGCGCGCCGCCGACCGTTCCAAAAGGAGCGCTTGAAGGAAACGCCCAAGGGCGTACACGCTGGCCGACGAGGTTTCGTCCGCCGGCGTTTCTTGCGTTTCACACGAATCGGTCAAACAGGAGCTTTTGATGTTCGATAGCCTAAGCGATCGGCTTGGCCAGGTATTCGACAGGCTGCGCGGCCGTGGCGCGCTGACCGAGGCAGACGTGCGCGCCGCGATGCGCGAGGTCCGCATCGCGTTGCTCGAAGCCGATGTGGCGCTGCCGGTCGCGCGCGACTTTGTCGACAAGGTTACCGAACAGGCCGTTGGCCAGCAGGTGCTGCGCTCGGTCACGCCGGGGCAACAGGTCGTCAAGATCGTCAATGACGCGCTCACCGAAATGCTGGGCGGCGGCGAGGCGGAACTGGCGATCGAAGTGGCGCCGCCGGCCGTCATCATGATGGTCGGCCTGCAGGGTTCGGGCAAGACGACGACCACCGCCAAGATCGCCAAGCGGCTCGCCGCGCGCGATCGCAAGAAGGTGCTGATGGCGTCGCTCGACGTCAATCGCCCGGCCGCGCAGGAACAGCTGGCAACGCTGGGCCAGCAGGTCGAGGTGGCGACGCTGCCGATCATTGCCGGGCAGCAGCCCGTCGATATCGCCCGCCGCGCGATGCAGGCGGCCAAGCTGCAGGGCTATGACGTGCTGCTGCTCGACACCGCCGGGCGCCTGCACGTCGACCAGGCGCTGATGGACGAGATGAAGGCGGTGGCCGGCATTGCCCATCCGCACGAGATTCTGCTCGTCGTCGATGCGCTCACCGGCCAGGACGCGGTCAACGTTGCCCAGAATTTCAGCGAGCAGGTGCCACTGACCGGCGTGGTGCTCACCCGGATGGACGGTGACGCGCGCGGCGGTGCGGCACTGTCGATGCGCGCGGTGACGGGCAAGCCGATCAAGTTTGCCGGCACCGGCGAAAAGATGGACGCGCTGGAAAGCTTCCATCCCGGCCGCGTCGCCGGGCGCATTCTGGGCATGGGCGACGTGGTCAGCCTGGTCGAAAAGGCGGCCGAGGCGATCCAGCAGGAAGATGCCGAACGCATGGCCCGCCGGCTGGCCAAGGGCGAGTTCGACATGAACGACCTGAAGGGCCAGTTGCAGCAGATGCGCCGGATGGGCGGGCTGGGCGCGCTGGCCGGCATGATCCCGGGGATGAAGAAGGCGCAGGCCGCGATGGCAGCCGGCGCGCTGGACGAGCGGCTGCTGGTGCGGATGGAAGCGATGATCGGCTCGATGACGCCCAAGGAGCGCAGCAAGCCCGAACTGCTCAACGCCAAGCGCAAGATCCGCGTCGCCAAGGGCAGCGGCACCACCGTGCAGGACGTCAACCGGTTGCTGAAGATGCACCAGGAAATGGCAACCGCGATGAAGCGGCTGAAGAAGATGGGTGGCCTGCGCGGGATGATGGCGATGCTGGGCCAGGGCGGCGGCGGCATGGCCGGCATGGGCGAGGCGATGGGCGGCCCCGAGCTTGGCGATATGATGGGCAAGATCGGCGCCGGCATGGGCCCCGGCGGTCCGCTCCCCGGCATGCCCAAATTGCCGCCGGGCTTTCAGAATTTCGTGAAGACCAAGAAGAAATAGGGCTTTTTGCCCGGTTGTTTAAGGAAAGAAGGACAGAATATGGCACTGAGCATTCGTTTGTCGCGCGGCGGTTCGAAGAAGCGCCCTTATTACCGGGTCGTCGTCGCCGATGCGCGCGCACCGCGCGATGGCCGCTTCATCGAGAAGATCGGCACCTATAACCCGCTGCTCGCCAAGGACAGCCCGGAGCGCGTGAAGCTGGACAATGACCGCGCCGCGCACTGGCTGAAGATGGGTGCGCAGCCGACCGACCGTGTCGCGCGCTTCCTCGACGCCGCCGGCATCCGTGAGCGTGCGGCCCGCAACAATCCGAAGAAGGCCGAACCCGGCGACAAGGCCAAGGAACGCGCCGAGGAGCGCGCCGAGAAGCTGAAGGCCGCTGAGGAAGCCGCTGCCGCCGCCGCGAGCGCGCCGGTGGAAGAAGCGCCTGCTGAAGAGGCACCGGCTGCAGAAGCGCCCGCCGAAGAAGCACCGGCCGCCGACGCCTGATATGCGGCCCGATCAGCCCGTCACGCTGGCCGTCGTCATCGGCGCGCACGGCGTGACGGGCGAGGTGCGGTTGAAAAGCTTTGCCGACGATCTGGCGCGCTATGCCAGCTTCAACGCCGGCGCGCTGACGCTGATGAAGCTGCGCGCCGGCAGCAACGGCATCATCGCCCGCTTTGCCGAAATCGCAGACCGCAACGCCGCGGAGGCGCTGCGCGGCACCGCGCTCACCGTGCCCCGTGCCGAGCTGCCCGCTTTGGCACCCGGCGAATATTATCATGTCGACCTGATCGGCCTGGCTGCGGAAAACGACGCGGGCGAGGCGCTTGGCCATGTCGTGGCGGTCGAG
The DNA here is from genome assembly GCF_019746015.1 of Sphingomonas sp. Taxonomy (GTDB): domain Bacteria; phylum Pseudomonadota; class Alphaproteobacteria; order Sphingomonadales; family Sphingomonadaceae; genus Sphingomonas. Next base: position 66,304 of record NZ_JAIESM010000035.1, read on the forward strand.
AATTTCGGCGCGGGCGACGTGATCGAGATCGAACAGGCCGATGGCCGCCGCTTCATGGTGCCGATGCGGCCCGACGCCGTGCCCGAATGGGATGAGGCGCGGCTGGTGATCAGCCGGGCCTATCTGGGCTGAGGGTTACTGGCACAGTCGATGACCTTCGCCGCGACCATCCTCACCCTCTATCCGGAGATGTTTCCCGGGCCGCTCGGTACATCGCTGGCCGGGCGGGCGCTGGGGGAAGGGCGCTGGGCGCTCGATACGGTCAACATCCGCGATTTCGCCACCGACAAGCACCGCACCGTTGATGATACGCCGGCAGGCGGCGGCGCGGGCATGGTGCTGCGCGCCGATATCGTTGCCGCCGCGCTGGACAGCGTTGCCGATGCCCGACCGATCGTGGCGATGACGCCGCGTGGCAGGCCGCTCACCCAGGCGCGGGTGCGGGCGCTGGCGGAGGGACCCGGCGTCACTATCCTGTGCGGCCGGTTCGAGGGGTTTGACGAGCGCCTGTTCGAGGCACGGCCGCAGATCGAACCGCTGTCGATCGGCGACTATATCCTGTCCGGCGGGGAAATGGCGGCGCTGTTGCTGCTAGACGCTTGCATTCGGCTGTTGCCGGGCGTAATGGGCGCGCCTTCAAGCGGGGATGACGAGAGCTTCGAGACGGGGCTGCTCGAATATCCGCATTACACCCGGCCCGTTACCTGGGAAGGGCGCACGATCCCTGAAGTGCTGCGATCGGGGGATCATGCGAAAATCGCGGCCTGGCGCCATGCCAGAGCTGTCGAGGATACACGGCTAAGGCGGCCGGACCTGTGGGAGCGCCATGAGGGCGCTCGGGTCCAGCCGCCCTCTGGTGCGCGGCGACAAGAGGACGAGTAAGCCATGAACATCATTCAGCAGCTCGAAGCCGAGCAGATTGCCAAGCTGACCAGCGCCAAGAAGATTCCCGAATTCCGCCCCGGCGACACGCTGAAAGTGGGCGTGAAGGTGGTCGAAGGCGAGCGCACCCGCGTGCAGAATTACGAAGGCGTATGCATTGCCCGCTCGAACAAGGGCATGGGCAGCAACTTCACCGTCCGCAAGATTTCGTTCGGCGAAGGCGTCGAGCGCGTTTTCCCGCTCTATTCGCCCAACATCGAGTCGATCGAAGTGGTGCGCAAGGGTGTGGTGCGCCGCGCCAAGCTCTATTATCTGCGCGGTCGCCGCGGCAAGTCGGCCCGCATCGCCGAGCGCCGCGACACCAAGGGCGAATAAGCCCTTTCGCTCAGCTGACCGATCAGGCGGCGCGGGGTGCTTTCACGGCCCCCGCGCCGCCTTTTTTCGTGGATTGCCGAAGCGCCCCGGTCAGGCCTTTACGCGCCGCGCGCCACCCGCAATAAGCCGTGCCGATGAGAGCACGGGAGATGGACGATGCGGGGGCTTTTGGGGGCTGCGGGCGCTATGGCGCTGATGATGGCGGGCACCGCCATGGCTGAGGCACCGCAGAGCCCGGCCGCGGCCGAACCGCTGACGCTGAAGCGCGTCTTTGCCAGCCCCGATCTGGCCGGGCCGCAGCCGCGCGCGCTGAAACTGTCGCCCGATGGCGCGCTGCTAACGTCGCTGCGCCCGCGCGCCGATGAGAAGGAGCGCTTCGACCTGTGGGCGCTCGACACCAAGACCGGGCGTGAATGGATGCTGGTCGATTCCAAGGCAATCGGCTCGGGCGCCGAGCTTTCCGAAGCTGAGAAGATGCAGCGCGAGCGGGCGCGCATTGGCGGGTCGCGCGGCATCGTGGCCTATGACTGGGCGCCGGATGGCAAAGCGATCCTGGTGCCGCTGGATGGCGACCTGTTCCTGGCGACGCTGGATGGCAAGGTTACGCGGCTGACCGAAACCAGCGCCGGCGAGCTGAACCCTGCGATCAGCCCCAAGGGTGGCTATGTCAGCTTCGTGCGCGACCAGAATCTGTTCGTGCAGCCGTTGAAAGGCGCCGCCGCCTGGGCCGCGACGCAGGGCGGGGGCGGCACCGTCCATTGGGGCGAGGCGGAATTCGTCGCGCAGGAAGAGATTGACCGGCGCACCGGCTATTGGTGGTCGCCCGATGACAAGCGCATCGCCGTCGCCCGGTTCGACGAGGCACCCGTGGGCATCGTCACCCGCACCGCGATCGGCGCGGAAGGAACGCGCACCTTCGACCAGCGCTATCCGGCCGCCGGCACCGCCAATGCGGTGGTGGAACTTTACGTCATCAATCCTGACGGCAGCGGCCGCGTGAAGGTGGATCTGGGCACCGATACCGACGTCTATCTCGCCCGCGTCGACTGGACGCCCGACGGCAAGACGTTGCTCGTGCAGCGCCAGAGCCGCGACCAGAAGACGCTCGACATGCTCGCGGTCGACCCGGCAACCGGCGCCGCGCGCATCCTGTTCACCGAGCGTGCCGGCGCGCGCAGCTGGATCAACCTGAGCGACGCCTATCGCCCGCTGAAGGACGGATCGCTGATCTGGCGGTCGGAACGGAGCGGCTATGGCCACCTCTATCGCTTCCACAAGGGTAGCTGGACAGCGCTGACCAGCGGCGATTGGGTGGTGCAGGCGCTCGCCGGGGTGGATGAGTCGCGCGGCAAACTCTATTTCGCCGGCAACCGGGACGGCGTGCTCGAGCAGCATCTCTATGCGCTCGATTATATGAAGGGCGGCGCGCCGGAACGGCTGACCGAGGCCGGCTGGTGGAACAACGCGGCAATGGACGGCGCCGGCACCCGCGCCATCATCGCGCGGTCGAACCCGAACCAGCCAACCCAGGTCTATCTGGCCGACAGCAGCGGCAAGCGCATCGCCTGGATCAACGAAAATGCGGTGAAGCCCGGGCACCCCTATCACCCCTATCTCGCGCAGCACCGCCCGCGCGAATTCGGCACGATCAAGGCCGCCGATGGCTCCACGCTCTACTGGGAGATGATCACCCCCAAGCTGGAACCCGGTAAGCGTTACCCGGTCTTCTTCCAGCATTATGGCGGCCCCGGCACCGGGCAGCAGGTGACGCGCGGCTGGAACGGGGCGCTGGCCCAGTATCTGGTCTCGCGCGGCTATATCTATTTCCAGATCGACAATCGCGGCTCCTATAATCGCGGCAAGGCGTTCGAGGACCAGATTTATCACGCGATGGGCAGCGTGGAGGTGGCCGATCAGCTTGCCGGCGCCGCCTTCCTGAAGCAGCAGCCCTTTGTCGATCCCAAACGGATTGCGACCTATGGCTGGTCCTATGGCGGCTATATGACGCTGAAACTGCTGGGCGCGGCACCCGGCGTGTTCGCGGCGGGCATTTCGGGCGCGCCCGTTTCCAAATGGCAGCTTTACGACACCCATTATACCGAGCGCTATCTGGGCGACCCGCGCACCGACCCGGCAAGCTATCAGCGGTCCAATGCGATAGACGATGCCGCAAAGATCGCCGACCCGCTGCTGCTGATCCACGGCATGTCGGATGACAATGTCGTGCTCGACCATTCAACGGCGGTTGCAGCCGCAATGCAGCATGGCGCGCGCCCGTTCGAGATGATGTTCTATCCCGGGCAGACGCACCGCGTGGGCGGCCCCGGCGTCAGCGAGCATCTTTGGACGACGATCCTCAATTTCCTCGACCGGCACATGCCGCCGGCAAATTAAACCGCGCCGGCTGACTCGACAGGTGCGCACCAGCGCCTATGTCAGCCGGGCAGAGAAACGCAAAGGCAAAGACCATGGACGGATATCGGATCGTCGTCGCCGGCGCGACCGGCAATGTCGGCCGCGAGATGCTCAACATCCTGGCCGAGCGCGAATTCCCCATCGCGGACATTGCCGTGCTCGCCTCGGCGCGCAGCCAGGGCGACGAGATCGACTTCGGCGAAACCGGGCGCAAGCTGAAAGTGCGCAACATCGAGCATTTCGATCCCGCCGGCTGGGACATCGCACTGTTCGCCATCGGCAGCGAGGGGAGCAAGCTGCACGCCCCGCGCTTTGCCGCTGCCGGCTGCACGGTGATCGACAATGCCTCGCTCTATCGCATGGACCCGGACGTGCCGCTGATCGTGCCCGAGGTGAACCCGCAGGCGATTGACGGCTATACCGCCAGGAACATCATCGCCAACCCCAATTGCTCGACCGCGCAGATGGTGGTGGCGCTGAAGCCCCTGCATGATTTCGCCAAGATCAAGCGCGTGGTCGTCTCGACCTATCAATCGGTGTCGGGCGCGGGCAAGGCGGGGATGGACGAACTGTTCGAGCAGAGCCGCAACATCTTTGTCGGCGACAGTGCCGAGCCGAACAAATTCACCAAGCAGATCGCGTTCAACGTGATTCCGCACATCGACAGCTTCCTGGATGATGGCTTCACCAAGGAAGAATGGAAGATGGTGGTGGAGACCAAGAAGATCCTCGATCCCCGCATCAAGGTGGTGGCCACCTGCGTGCGCGTGCCGGTGTTCGTGGGGCATAGCGAAGCCATCACCATCGAGTTCGAGAACGAGATTTCGGCCAAGCAGGCCCAGTCGATCCTGCGCGAGGCGCCCGGCGTGATGCTGGTCGATAAGCGCGAGGACGGCGGCTATGTGACGCCGGTGGAATGTGTCGGCGATTATGCCACCTTCATCAGCCGCGTGCGCGAAGACCCGACCGTCGACAACGGGCTGGTGCTGTGGTGCGTCAGTGACAATCTGCGCAAGGGCGCCGCGCTGAACGCCGTACAGATCGCCGAACTGCTCGGCCGGCGGCATCTGCAGAAGGCGGCGTGACGCGATGATGATGGCCGGTTCTGCTGATATGACAATTGCGACGCATCACTTCACCGCGCCCGATGGCGCCCGGCTTGCCTGGCATGAGCTGGGGGAGGGGCGGCCGGTGGTGCTGCTCCACGGCTTCATCTCGGATGCGGAGACCAACTGGATCAAATATGGCCATGCCGCGACGATTGCCGCGCGGGGCTTTCGCGTCATCATGCCCGATCTGCGCGCGCACGGGGCAAGCGCCAAGTCGCACGATGCCGCCGCCTATCCGCTCGACGTGCTGGCGCATGACGGCTTGGCGCTGATCGCGCACCTCGGCTTGAGCGACTATGATCTGGGCGGCTATTCGCTCGGTGCCCGCACCAGTGTGCGCATGCTGGTGATGGGCGCCACGCCGCGCCGCGCCGTGGTTTCGGGCATGGGCTATGAAGGCGTGACGGCCGTGACCACGCGGATCGATTTCTTCCGCCGGGCGCTGACCGGGCAGGGCTTTGAGCGCGGCACGGCAGAATGGGCGGTGCAGGCGTTTCTGAAGACATCGGGCGGCGACGCAGCGGCGCTGGTCCATCTGCTCGACACTTTCGTTTCGACCAGCGATGCCGAGCTGGCCCGGATCGCCCCGCCGGTGCTGGTGCCCTGCGGCACCGATGATCGCGACAATGGATCGGCGCAGGCGCTGGCCACCGCGCTGCCCGATGGGCGCTATCTGGCGCTGCCCGGCAACCATATGAGCGCGGTAACCAAGCCCGAGTTTGGCCAGGCGATCGCAGACTTTCTGGCGGCTTGACCCGGCGCACCCGGCGGGCGCATCTAGCGCGCCATAGAAGCCATAAAGAGGGTGCCGCCATGTTACGAACCGCCATTTCGCTTGCCGCACTTGCGGCCGCCCTTGCCGCGACGCCGGCGCTTGCCCAGTCCAAGGGCGAGCCGGCGCCCAATGCCGCGACCGCCGACGCCTTCATCCGCGATGCCGAAAAGCAGCTCGCCGACCTCTCCGTCGATGTCGCCCGGATCAGCTGGGTGAACGCCACCTACATCACCGAGGATACCGACGCGCTGGCCGCCAAGGCCGGCGCGCAGGTGACCGAACTGGCCGTGAAGCTCGCGCTGCAGGCGGCCAAGCTGCAGAAGGTTACCGGCCTGTCGCCCGACACGGCGCGCAAGCTCGACCTGCTGCGCGGCGGCATCACGCTGCCTGCGCCAACCCGGGCGGGCGCCGCCGACGAGTTGTCCACGCTGGTGACGCGGATGTCCTCGGCTTATGGCAAGGGCAAGGGAACGCTGGGCGGCCAGCCGATCAACGGCAGCGACATCGAAGCCGCGATGGGCACCGAGCGCGACCCGGAACGGCTGAAGGAAATGTGGGTCAGCTGGCACGACAATGTCGGCGCGCCGCTGCGCAAGGATTATGCCCGCGCGGCGACCATCGCCAACCAGGGCGCGACCGAGCTTGGCTATAAGGATGTCGGCGCGATGTGGCGCTCGGGCTATGACATGAGCCCGGCCGAATTCGCGCAGCTGACCGACAAATTGTGGCGCGAGGTGGAGCCGCTCTACAAATCGCTCCACGCCTATGTCCGCGCCAAGCTCAACGCCAAATATGGCGATGCGGTGCAGCCCAAAACGGGGCCGATCCGCGCCGATCTGCTGGGCAATATGTGGGCGCAGGAATGGGGCGACATCTACGACCTGGTCGCGCCCAAGGGGGCCGGCGACCTGGGCTATGACATTGGCGCGCTCCTCAAGGAAAAGGGCTATGACCCGGTCAAGATGGTGAAGGCGGGCGAGGGCTTCTATTCATCGCTCGGCATGGCACCGCTGCCGGAAACTTTCTGGACGCGCTCGCAGATCGTGAAGCCCGCCGACCGCGAGGTGATCTGCCATGCCTCGGCCTGGGATATCGACAATCTGGACGATATCCGCATCAAGATGTGCACCAAGGTGAACAGCGGCGACTTCGTCACCATCCACCACGAGCTGGGCCATAATTATTATCAGCGCGCCTATAAGGGCCAGCCCTTCCTCTACAAGAACGGCGCAAATGACGGCTTCCATGAGGCGATAGGCGATTTCGTCGCGCTGTCGATCACACCGCAATATCTGGTCGACATCAGCCTGCTCGACCCGGCCAAGGTGCCCAGCGAAGACAAGGATATCGGCCTGTTGCTGCGCCAGGCGATGGACAAGGTGGCGTTTCTGCCCTTTGGCCTGCTGATCGACAAATGGCGCTGGGGCGTGTTTTCCGGCGCCATCCGCACCAGCGATTATCAGACGGCGTGGGACGCGCTGCGCCTGCAATATCAGGGGATCAAGCCGCCGGTCGAGCGCGACGAGACCAGGTTCGACCCCGGCGCGAAATATCACATCCCGGCCGGTGTGCCCTACACCCGCTATTTCCTGGCCCGGCTGCTGCAGTTCCAATTCTATGCCGCCGCGTGCAAGCAGGCGGGGTGGACCGGGCCGCTGCACCGCTGTTCCTTCTATGGCAACAAGGAGGTCGGCGCGAAGCTGAACGCAATGCTGGAACTGGGCCAGTCGAAGCCTTGGCCCGAGGCGCTGAAGGCGTTCACCGGCACGTCCGAAATTTCGGGGCTGGCCATGGCCGAGTATTTCGCGCCGCTAAAGGCCTGGCTCGACGAGCAGAACAAGGGCAAGCCACAGGGCTGGTGAGGGGAGCGCCCAAGGCGTTGCGCGGCCGGCCAAGCTATGCTAGCGGCCGCGCCTTGCTCGCTGGTCGGTAACCAGCGGCACTCTTGGAGATTTGCGCGTGAAGAAGAACATTCACCCCGATTATCACTGGATCAAGGTCCAGATGACCGACGGCACCGTCTATGACACCCGCTCCACCTGGGGCAAGGAAGGTGATCTGATGACGCTGGAAATCGACCCCAAGTCGCACCCGGCCTGGACCGGCGGCCGTGGCCAGATGCTCGATGCGGGTGGCCAGGTGGCGCGCTTCAACAAGCGTTTCGGCGGCCTGTCGCTCAAGACCAAATAATCTCGTCAACGGCGCGTTAACGATCTGCGTTTAGGTTCTTCTCACCATGAGAGGAACCGCGATGTTCGCCGCCGAATTCGAACCCGCCGAGCCCAATGGGCGCCGGCGATCCCCGCGCGCGCCGGTCTCGCTCGATGCGAAGATCGGGCGCGGCGGGCTTGATCGCGCGCTGTGCAAGGTGGTCGATATTTCGCGCCATGGTGCACGGCTCCAGACCTATTCCGGCCTGCGTTCAGGATCGATGATCTGGCTGACATTGCCGGTGGTCGGGCCGGTGGCGGCCAATGTGGTCTGGGCGGACGACTTTGTCTGCGGTTGCCAGTTTCAGGACCCGATCGCCGAGGACCAGTTCAATGCGCTGGTCGAGATGGACCAGAACCGCAACGCCGCCTGAACCCGCAATGGACGCCGGTTGTAAATCCGCTCTCGTTCAGCTTGCGCTCATCATTGCTTTGCACAAGCGTGCACCATGCCGCATGGTAGCTCAGCTAGCGGCGGGCCCGTGGGGGGCCATCAAAATCCACGGTTGACGCCGACACACGGCGCATTATGTGCGCCGCAACATGATTGGTGTTTGCCAATCTAACTTTTGGAAGGAACCCGACAGGTGGCAGCACATGCAAAGAAATCGGTGCGGATGCGCGATTTCCTCGCCTGGGCGCGCCCTATCCTGTGGCCGGACAAGCAGTTTTTCTATCTGGCGATCGTCTATGGCATCGCCATCAGCCTGTTGTCGCTGGCAACGCCGATCTCGGTGCAGCTGCTGATCAACAGCATTGCCTATACCGCGATGCCGGTGCCGCTGTTCACGCTCGCGCTGCTGCTTTTCGGCCTGCTGATGGCGACAAACGTGCTCAGCGCATTCCGCACGCACATCATGGAAATTTTCCGGCGCAAGTTCTTCGCGCGGCTGGTCGCCGAAATCACGATGCGTGCGGTACATGCGCGCGACCCGTTCTTCAGTGACGCCCGGCGCGCCGACCTGTTCAACCGCTATTTCGACGTCATGAACGTCCAGAAGTCGATCCCGTCGCTGCTGGTCGGGCTGTTCACCATCGTGCTGCAATCGGCGGTCGGCTTTGTGGTGACGTCGATCTACCACCCGTTCTTTCTGGTGTTCAACCTAGTGTTCATCGCGCTGGTCTGGATCATCTGGCGGGTCTGGTCACGCCCGGCGATGACCGAGATCGTGGCGCTCAGCCATGCGAAATATGATACCGCGCACTGGCTGGAAAGCGTCGGCGCCTCGAACGGCTTTTACAAATCCGGCCGCCATATCGACTATGCGATCCACAAGAGCGACGAGCTGACCGCGACCTATATCGCTGCCGACCGGCGCTACTTCGGCAACCACTTTACCCAGCATATCTTCTACCTGACGCTATATGCTGCGGCGAGCGCCGGTTTGCTGGCGCTGGGTGGCTGGCTGGTGATCCAGGGGCAGCTTTCGATCGGACAGCTGGTGGCGGCCGAGCTGATCCTGTCGAGCATTTTCTACGGCGCGTCGCAGCTGGGGCCGTATCTGGAAAGCTTCTATGAACTGGTCGCCGCGTGCGAGGAGCTGCACCTGTTTATGGAGGTGCCGCAGGAAAGCCGCACGGGAAAAACCGCCCCACATAGCGATGGCGCGGAACTTTGCCTGGCCGATGTGAAAGCCGGCGATATCGCGTTCGATTTCACCATTCCTCAGGGCAAGCGTCTGGTCGCGGCGGCGGAGCCCGACGTGCAGCGCACCTTCGCGCTGTTGCTCAAGCGCCATCGCCGGGCAGACGCTGGCTTCGTCACGCTGGGCGGTGCCGACATTTCCGCGCTCGACATCTATCAGCTGCGCTCCGACGTGATCGTGCTCGACAAGCCGACCACCGTTGAAAGCAGCATCTTCGACTATCTGGACCTGGCGACAGGTGACGCGACGCCGGCCGAGATGATGGAGGCAATCAAGCTGGTCGGCCTGGATCGTCAGATCGGCCGGCTGCCCGATGGTATCCAGACAGTGCTGTCGACAACGGGCTGGCCGCTGGCGCTGCCTGACGTCATGCGACTGAAATTCGCGGCCGCCACGCTCGCTCGGCCGCGCATTCTGGTGCTGTCGCCGCTGTTCGACATGATTGCACGGCCGGACCTGGAGCGGATGCTTGCCGCTTTCAACAGCCGCGACACCACGATGATCTATTTCACCAACCGCGCAACGCCGCCCGTCATGGACGGCTATTTCTGGCTCGGGCGCGACCGGCAGGCGCTGGTTGCGAGCCAGACCGAGTTCGATGCGCTGCGTTATGCGTCGGAGGCCCCCAATGGCGACCGTTGAGAAGGCCCAGTTCGATCAGTTCACCGCGCTGAAGAAGCTGCGGGCACCCAGCATTGCGTGGGTGATCACCACGATGCTGATTATCAGCATCACCTTGTGCATTCTGGTGATGGTGTTCGTCCCGTGGATCCAGACGTCGCCGGGGCAGGGCAAGGTGATCGCGCTCGACCCACGCGACCGGGTGACAAAGATCACCGCGCTGGTGCCCGGCCGGATCGAGGAATTCTTCGTCACCGACGGCCAGCGGGTGAAGAAGGGCGACCCCATCGCCAAGATCGTCGACAACGACCCGATGCTGCTCACCCGGCTCCAGGCCGAACAGGCGCAGGCGCGGGCCGAAATCGCTGCGACGCAGCAGGCGATGTCCACCGCGATCCTCGATGTTACCCGCACCCGGCAGCTGTTCAACGAAGGGCTGGCGGCGCGGCGCGAATATGAATTCGCGATGATCAAGGTGCGCGATTACGAGGCCAAGCTGGCCGATGCGCGCGCCGCGCTCACCCGGGTCGAGGTGAATCTCAACCGGCAATCGGTACAGCTGCTGCGCGCGCCGCGCGACGGGCTGATCATGAATGTGAACGCCGGCGACATCGCCACGCTGGTGAAGGCGGGCGACACGCTGGCGACGATCGCGCCGGAAGAATCCGAGCGCGTGGTGGAGCTGTATATCGACGGGCGCGACGTGCCGCTGATCAAGCCCGGCCGCCGGGTGCGGCTGGAATTCGAGGGCTGGCCCGCCATTCAGTTCAGCGGCTGGCCCTCGGTGGCTTATGGTGTGTTCGATGGCCGCGTGCGCTCGGTCGATGCATCGGCATCGCCCAGCGGCCTGTTCCGCATCATCGTGGAGCAGGGACCGCGCATCGACGGGCGCCCGGGCTGGCCCAAGGAGCCGTTCGTCCGGCTGGGTGCCAAGGTTTCGGGCTGGGTGCTGATGGACCAGGTTTCGGTGGGCTTTGAGCTGTGGCGGCAGCTGAACGACTTCCCGCTGCAGTGGACGCCGCCGGGTGACCCCAAGGCCGCGCAATATCCCGACCTTTATGGCAACAGCACGGACGCGAAATGAGGCTTTCGCGCCGTCTTGCCCTGCCGCTGTTGCTGCTGATTCCGGCCGCCGGGGTGGCGGAGCCGCCACGCGCGGCCGCGCCCAAGCGGCCGGCGGCCAAGGCCAAGGCAAAGCCGGTGGCAGCCCCGCCAGTCACCGCCGCGCCCGCGCCGGAGGCCGCACCGCAATCGCCCGCCGAGGCGGCCGCGGCGCCCAAGTCCCGCACGCTCACGCTCGCCGAAGTGCTCGCCTCATCGCGCCAGTTTCAGCCGCAGATCCAGGAAGCGATCGCCAAGGTGCGCGCGGCGCAGGGCAAGCTGCTGCAGAGCCAGGGCGCGTTCGACACGGTGGTGAAGGCCGAGGGGCAGAGCTTTCTGACCGGCTTCTATTCCGGCTCCACCTTTGCCGGCGGCACGGTTGAACGGCCGATCGAGAGCTGGGGCGGCAGCTATTATGGCGGCTATCGCTTCTCGACCGGGCGCCTGCCGGTTTACGAGGACGAACGCTTCACCAATGTCGTCGGCGAGCTGAAGGCGGGGGTGGCGCTGTCGCTGCTGCGCGACCGGTTCATAGACGCGCGGCGCTTCAACCGGGGCAATGCCGCGATCGATGTCGACATTGCCGAGGCCGAGCGGCTGATCGCCGCGATCACTGTGCAGAGGCGTGCGATTGCCGCTTATAATCTGTGGGTTGCCGCCGGCCTGCGGCTCGACGTGTACCGCGAGCTGCTGAAGCTGGCGCGCGAGCGTCAGGCCGGGCTTGAACGGCAGGTGGAGCTGGGCGGCCGCCCGCGCATCATTCTGACCGAAAACGCCCAGAACATCCTGCGCCGCGAAACGCTCGTCGCGCGCTCGGAGCAGGAGCTGGCGCAGGCCGCCAACACTCTGTCGCTGTTCTGGCGCGACGATAACGGCCAGCCGCGCCGCCCGACGCCCGACATGCTGCCCGACAGCTTCCCGCTGATCCCGCAGCCGGTGGGCGCCACCCGGATGGCGCTGGAGGGGCGGCCGGACCTGAAGGCGCTCGACATGCGCATTGCCCAGCAGACCAACCGGCTGGCGCTCGACCGCAACGAGCTGAAACCCCGGCTCGATTTCAAGGCGGAAGCCTCGCAGGATGTGGGGCCGGTGGGCGCGGGTGGCATTTCCCGCCGGCCGTTCGAGACCAAGGTCGGCCTCAGCTTCAGCGTCCCGCTGGAGCGCCGCGCCGCCAAGGGCCGGATCGAGGCGACGACGGCCGAGATCGACGCGCTGGAGCGCCGCCGCCAGTTCGCCCGCGAGCAGATCGTCGCCGAGATTGACGGCATCGCCATCGATGTCCGCGCGACCGAGCGGTTGTTCCTGCTGGCCGATGAAGAACAGCAGCGCGCCGGCGAAATGGCCGTTGCCGAACGCCGCCGCTTCGGCGCGGGCGCCAGCGACTTCTTCCTCGTCAACGTGCGCGAGGAAGCCGCCGCCGACGCCGCCGTCCGCCGCCTGGACGCAAAGTTCCGCAACATCGTGTCGAACGCCGACCTCGCGGCTGCGGCGGCGGACTTGAAGGCGCTGGGGCTGCAATAACGGCTGGCCTGCGAGTACGTGAAAAATACGGGAAAGCCGTACCGCTGGTGAAGGTGACAGCGTTGCGGTGCACGATCTTCCTGCCGCGCCCATCCCATTAAAAATCGTAGGGCGATCATCAAACGGACTCTGCAGCGTGGCCTCCACTTCTTCGCACTGACGCTGCCAGCGCCTCGCATCCTTAGGGTGCGGAGCGCTTTGCTTATTGTCTCTGTTTGTTCCATGTGTAAGCTTACGGCGATGACGACGCCTGAGCATTCCAACCTACCCGCGCAGATCGCGGACGCGCTGACTGGCATCCCGAAAGCGTTGATCCCAACGAGCGTCAAAGCTCTGGATAGGCTGGTAGGCGCGGCGGTCGACATTCCTGTTGCTTGGCTCGCTCAGAAGAAGGCTCAGATCGACGCGCAAACGCAAGCATACACGTTGGTCGAGAAAGCGATCGCTGATGCCGCTGCTAACTCCGCTGGCGGCGACGCTGAAACCGTGCAGAACGCGGTAAACGTCTTGGTACGCAAAGCGTACCGAAAGCAGATCAACCGGCAGTCCGTTGCAGCAGCCATGGTTGAAGACCTGCGTGCAAGCCCGGCAGAAGAACATCAGGGGGAGTCAACAGCACCACCGCCGAACCTCGACGAAGACTGGCTGAACGTTTTTGAACGTTATGCTGAGGACGCTTCAACTGAGAGAATGCAGAACCTCTGGGGTCGGGTTCTTGCGGGAGAGATTAGGAAGCCAGGTCGCTACTCTATGCGGACGCTTCGTTTCCTATCGGAGTTCTCTCAAGCTGATGGGCTAAAATTCTCTGATTTCTGCACATCTGCCTTTGGCGACGCTGCTCCCGCAGAACTTGTAAAACCGGACAACAAGAGTGACATTCGCGATCTCGTCTATTTAGAGTCGTCTGGGTTGATTCAAGGAGCGAGCGGTCTGGGACTGAAAGTTCAAATAACCTTTGACAGTGCGGGAAACGGGTTTGTGCGCGAAGGATCGCTAGTCATCCTTCTTCAGGGCGCTCCAGGAGAGAGCGTTCGCTATTCGGTATGTCTCCTCACCCCTCTCGGTCAGGAGCTGCTCAGCTTGCTCCCCGGCCGTGATGCGCGCGCCGCTGCTCGCAGAGTGGCAAACGCGATCAAATCACCAGCCATCAGGTCGGCGTTACTTGCCACCATTTCTGGCCCGGAACGTAGCTTGATCCCCATGGAGATACTCTGGCAGTCGCCGCCCGAGCAGGTTGTTAGCCCTTCAGCATGAACTGGCGGAAGAGGTGGGATTCGAACCCACGGACGGCTTGCACCGTCGCTGGTTTTCAAGACCAGTGCCTTAAACCGCTCGGCCACTCTTCCTTGCCGGGCGCGCTGGCGGGGCGCGCCACCGGCTGGCGCTTAGGGCTGATCGCCCCCGGCGCGCAAGAGGCGGATCGACGCCCATCTCAACGAAAGAGGGGTTGCCGGAAAAGCTGCTTGTGGCAAAGCTTTGGCCATGCGTTTGTTGTTCCGTCGTCCGCGTATCGCGCTTGCCGCGTTGCTCGCCGCGCTGGCCGCCATCGGGCCGGCGGCGGCGCAGGATGCGGCGGGGTTCCAGAATTTCCTGGTCACGCTGCGCCAGCAGGCGCTCGCGCGCGGGGTCACCCCGGCGACGGTCGATCAGGTCTTCCCCACGCTGATGCTCGATACGCAGGTGATCGCGCTCGACCGCAGGCAGCCGGCCGGCCCCGCCAACACCCCGCCGCCGATGTTCGAGCCCTATCGCCGCAGCCATGTCGACGCACAGCGCATTGCGCAGGGGCGGCAGGTCTATCAGTCGATGCGCAGCCGGCTGGCGACGATCGAGGCGCAGACGGGCGTGCCCGAATCGATGATGGTCGCGATCTGGGGGCATGAGACCAATTACGGCGCGATCACCGGCAATTTCGACCTGCCCAATGCGCTGGCGACTTTGGCCTATGAGGGGCGACGGCGCGACCTGTTCACCGACGAGTTCATCGCGTCGCTCAAAATGCTCGACCGGGGCGTGCCGCGCGCCCGGCTGAGGGGCAGCTGGGCGGGCGCCACCGGCAATCCGCAATTCCTGCCGTCCGTGTATCTGCGGCTGGCGCGCGATGGCGATGGCGACGGCACCATCGACATCTGGACGAGCGAGGCCGACACACTGGCCTCCATCGCCAATTATTTCGTCAGTGCCGGGTGGCGGCGCGGGCAGGGCTGGGGCTTTGCCGTGTCGGTGCCGTCGTCGCTCGACCGGGCAGCGATCGCCAACCGCACCGTCGCGCCGCGCTGCCCGCGCGTGTTCGAGCGGCACAGCATGTGGAAAACGATGCGCGAATGGCGCGCGCTGGGCCTGGCCCCGGTCAGCAAGCCCTGGCCCGATGACACTGTGATGGCGACCCTGCTGGAGCCGGACGGCATCGGCAAGCCGGGCTATCTGCTGACCGGCAATTACCGCGTCATCCTCGACTATAACTGTTCAAACTTCTATGCCCTGTCGGTGGGCCTGTTGGCGGATGCGGTGGAGCAATGATGCGTTGGGGGATTTTGTTCGGGCTGGCGCTGGCCAGCCCCGCGCTGGCGCAGGAGCCGCCACCGGGCGCGGGGCCGCGCGGCACCAGCCAGGATTTCGGGGCGCAGCGTTATGATGCGGTCGGCTATGCCAGCTGGTATGGCGATGAAATGGCCGGCCAGCCAACCGCTTCCGGCCAGCCTTTCAATCCCGATGCGATCATTGCCGCACATCCCACGCTGGCGCTGGGCAGCTTTGCCGAAGTGACCGCGCTCGACACCGGTCGCACCATCTTGGTGATGATTGCCGATCGTGGCCCCAACATGCCGGGCCGGCTGATCGACCTGTCGCGGGGAGCCGCCCGGCTGCTGGGCAATGACCGGGCCGGGCTGTTGCCGGTGCGGGTGCGCGCTGTGGAGCCGCCCGCGGCCGACCAGACCGCGCTGCGCGCCGGCACCCCCGGTTCGGCACGGCTTGATTCGCCGCCCGCCGTGCTGGTGGCGCTGCGCAAGAAGCTGGGCACGCCGCCCGTCGCCGCGGTCAGCCCGCCGCCGCCGCGCCCTGCCGCTGGCAGACCGGCGCCGGTTGCACCCCGCCCGGCCGCTGCCACCGGCAGCCTGTTCGTTCAGGTCGCCGCTTTTTCCGCCCGCGCCCGTGCAGAGGCGCTCGCCGGCAGCCTGGGCGGCACGGTGACCGCCGCCAACGGGCTGTACCGGGTGCGGCTGGGACCGTTTGCCGACCGTACCACTGCCGAACGCGCCCGTGCCGATGCCGCCGGCCGGGGCTATGGCGATGCCCGCTTGATCCAGGAGTGATGAGTAAAGTGATGAAGAAGTTGCTTGCCGCGTGTTCGGTTGCTGCCACCATATCGTTCATGGCCCTGCCGGGGATGGCGGCGGCGCCCACCTACAGCTCTGCCGCGCCGGTTGCCTATATGGTCGATCTGTCGAGCGGCAGCGTGCTCTATGCCCGCGACGCCGACCGGCGCATGCCGCCCGCCTCGATGGCGAAGATGATGACGGTCTATGTCGCCTTCGAGATGCTGAAGCGCGGCGAGATCAAGCCGAGCCAGCTGATCACCGTGCGGCCGGAAGTGTGGCAGAAATGGCATGGCCCACAGGCGGGATCGACCATGTTCCTGTCGCCCAATGAACAGGTGAGCGTGGAGAATCTGCTCTACGGCGTCATCACCCTGTCGGGGAACGACGCCTGCGTGGTGCTCGCTGAAGGGTTGATGGGCACCGAGGAAACCTTTGCCCAGCGGATGAACGAAACCGCCAAGAAGCTGGGCCTCAGCAACAGCCATTTCGGCAATTCCAATGGCTGGCCCGACAATGGCGTAACCTATGTCACCGCGCGAGACCTGGGCAAGCTGGCCTCGGCGACGATCGAGAACTTTCCGGATCTGTACAAAAAATATTATTCCCGCCCCGATTTCACCTGGGGCAAGACGCTGGGCGGCGCGGCGATCACCCAGGCCAATCGCGACCCGTTGCTCGGCCGTGTCGCCGGTGCCGATGGCTTGAAGACCGGGCACACCGAAGAGGCGGGCTATGGCTTTACCGGCTCGGCCGAGCAGAATGGCCGGCGGCTGGTGATGGTGGTTGCCGGCCTGACCAGCTTCAACCAGCGGATCGAGGAATCGGTGCGCTTCATGGAATGGGGCTTCCGCGCCTGGCAGGGCAAGAAGCTGGTCGCCAAAGGCAAGCGCATCGGCACGGCGGCGGTGCAGCAGGGCAGCGTGGCGAGCGTCGAGCTGGTCGCCCCGCGCGATCTGGCAATCACCGTGCCGCGCGGCGCGACGCCCGATCTGCAGCTGCGCATCGTTTATGACGGCCCGGTCAAGGCGCCTTTCAAGGCCGGTGCCCATATCGCCGATCTGGTGGTGACCTCCCCCGGTCTGCCCAATCAGACCCTGCCGCTGGTGGCGGCGAATGATGTCGCCGAGGCTGGCTTTTTCGGCCGTGCCTGGGCCGGCTTCTGGTCGCTGTTCGGGATGTGAGGCCCGGCAAGTTCATTTCGCTGGAGGGCGGCGAGGGGGCGGGCAAATCGACCCAGGCGCGCGCGTTGCAGGCCGCGCTGGAGGCGCGCGGCCTCCATGCGATCATCACGCGCGAACCGGGCGGAAGCGAGGGGGCGGAGGCGATCCGCACGCTGCTGCTGTCGGGCGATGCCGGCCGCTGGAGCGCGCATAGCGAGGCGCTGCTGTTCGCCGCTGCCCGCGCCGACCATGTCGAGAAAACCATCCGCCCGGCGATTGCGGCGGGCCACTGGGTGATCTGCGACCGGTTTCTGGACAGCAGCCGGGCCTATCAGGGGCTGGCCGGCGGCATCGATGATGCGGCCATCCTGGCGCTGCACGGCTTTGGCTCGCGCGGGCTGCTGCCCGACCGCACCTTCGTGCTCGATCTCGACATGGGCACTGGTCGTGCGCGCACCCGCGCCCGCGACGGTGACCGCGCCGACCGCATCGCCGCGCGCGACGACAGCTTCCATGCCAGCGTGGGCGAGGCGTTCCGCCGCTTTGCCGCTGCCGAGCCCGAGCGCTTCCGCCTGATCGACGCGGGGCGACCGGCCCAGCAGGTGACCGCCGCCATCCTGGCCGGACTGGCGGACTGGCTGTGACGCTGCCGCTGGGCAATGAGGCGGCACTGCGCGCCTTTCGCGCCGCCATGGATTCAGGCGCGCTGCACCACGCCTGGCTGCTCACCGGGCCGCAAGGGGTGGGGAAGGGCGCATTCGCCCGCGCAGTGGGGCTGCGCCTGCTGGCAGAGGCGGTGACCCCGGACAGCCTGGACCCCGGCCTGGAGGTGCCGTCAACGCACCCGGCGCGCGCGCTGATCGCCGCCGGATCGCACCCCGATTATCGCGAGCTGTGCCGCCTGCCCAAGGATGCCGACAAGCCGGAAGGGGAGCTGGCGCGCTCGATCACCATCGCCCAGGTGCGCGCGCTGCAGCCGCTGTTCGCCACCAAGCCCAGCCTGTCCCCGCGCCGCGTGGTGCTGATCGACGCGATCGACGATCTCGAACAGCCCGGTGCCTCCAACGCGCTGCTCAAGAATCTTGAGGAGCCACCCGCCGGCACCATTTTCCTCCTCGTCAGCCATGCGCCGGGGCGGTTGCTGCCCACCATCCGCTCGCGCTGCCGGCGGTTGCGCTTTGACCGGCTGGATGACGACCAGATGCGCACCGTGCTCCGCGATGTGCTGCCGGAAGCGGACGCGACCGAGCTTGCCGCGCTGATCCGTGCAGGCGACGGATCGCCGGGTCGCGCACTGGGCTATGCAGGGCTGGGCATGGCGCAGCTGGATGACGTCATGACGGCCATCGCGCGCACAGGCGATCCGGGCAATGGCCAGCGCGCCGCGCTCGCCAAGACATTGGGCGCAAAGGCCGCGCAGGCCCGCTACGAAGCCTTTCTGGACCGTGTGCCGGGCTTCATTGCCGAACAGGCGAGCGAGCGCACCGGCCCGGCGCTGGCGGCCGCGCTCGATGCCTATGACGGTGCCCGGGCGCTGGCGGTGTCGGCACGCGCGCTGTCGCTCGACGCGCAGGCCACGGTCTATGAAATGGCCGGGCTGGTCGCACGCCTCGCGTCGCCAAGGCTTCAATAGTCGGGCGCGATGCTTTAGGGGGCGCGGTCATGGCCGATCCCTTCTACATCACCACCGCGATCAACTATCCCAATGGGCGGCCGCATATCGGCCATGCCTATGAAGCGATTGCCGCCGATGCCATTGCGCGCTTTCAGCGCCAGGCCGGGCGCGATGTGCGCTTTCAGACCGGCACTGACGAGCACGGGCTGAAAATGGCGCAAACGGCGCGCGACCGGGGTATCTCCACCCGCGCCCTGGCCGACGAGATGTCGGGCCATTTCCGCGAAATGGCGGACCGGCTGAACATCAGCTACAACCGGTTCATCCGCACCACCGATGCCGACCATTACGCCGCCAGCCAGGCGATCTGGCAGGCAATGGCCGCCGCCGGTGACCTGTACCCCGCGCGCTATGAGGGCTGGTATTCGGTGCGCGACGAGGCCTTTTACGACGAGAAGGAACTGACCGAGGGCGAGGGGGGCGTGAAGCTGTCGCCCCAGGGCACGCCGGTTGAATGGACGGCGGAGGAAAGCTGGTTCTTCCGCCTGTCCCGCTATCAGCAGCCGCTGCTCGATTTCTATGCCGCGCACCCGGACTTCATCCGCCCCGAAAGCCGCCGCAACGAGATTTTGCGCTTCGTCGAAGGGGGGCTTAGCGACCTGTCGGTCTCGCGCACCAGCTTCGACTGGGGCGTGCCGGTGCCGGGTGCGCCGGGGCATGTGATGTATGTGTGGGTCGATGCGCTGACCAATTACCTGACCGGCACGGGTTATCCCGGCTGGGACGGTGAGGCGAAGCGCTTCTGGCC
The DNA here is from genome assembly GCF_019746015.1 of Sphingomonas sp. Lineage (GTDB taxonomy): Bacteria > Pseudomonadota > Alphaproteobacteria > Sphingomonadales > Sphingomonadaceae > Sphingomonas. Next base: position 85,862 of record NZ_JAIESM010000035.1, read on the forward strand.
GGCAGACCTTCACCTGATCGGGAAGGACATTGTCCGCTTCCACACGGTCTACTGGCCCGCCTTCCTGATGTCGGCGGGGCTGCCGCTGCCGCGCCAGGTGTTCGGCCATGGCTTCGTGCTGGCGCGCGATGGCAGCAAGATGTCGAAATCAGCCGGCAATGTCGCCGATCCGCTGGCGCTGGCCGATGCTTATGGCGTCGATGCGCTGCGCTATTTCCTGCTGCGCGACATCAGCTTCGGGCAGGATGGCAGCTATTCGGCAGAGGCAATCGTCGCCCGCGCCAATGCCGATCTGGCCAACAGCTTCGGCAATCTGGCGCAGCGCACGCTGACCCAGATTTTCAAGAATTGCGACGGCCAGCTCCCCGCGATCAACGGGCAAGAGGATGCCGATCAGGCACTGTTCGCCACAATCGACGCCACGGTGCGCGATGCGATGCCGCGCGCTTATGGCGAGCTGGCGCTGTCGCAGGCGACGGAAAGCTGGATCCAGGCCGTGTTCGCCTGCAACGCCTATATCGACGAACAGGCGCCCTGGGCGCTGCGCAAGACCGACCCGCAGCGGATGGAGACGGTGCTGGCGACGCTCTATATCTGCATCGCCCAGCTGGCGGTGGCGATTGCCCCGGTCATTCCGGCAAGCGCGGCGCGATTGCTCGACGCGATGGGCATTGCGCCCGATCTGCGCAGCTTCGGGGCGATTGGCGGCCATTGGTATGCGCCGCTCGCCGAAAGCGGTTTTCGCCTCGCCCAGCCGGTGCCGCTCTTCCCCCGGCTCGATCCGCCGGCGGAGGAGGCGTGATGTTCGTCGATTCGCACTGCCACCTGAATTACAAGGGGCTGGTCGAGCAGCAGGGCGACATAATCGACCGGGCCCGTGCCGCCGGCGTGGCGACGATGCTCACCATCTCCACCCGCGAGCGCGAATGGGACGAGGTCGTCGCGATTGCCGAGCAGCATGACGATATCTGGGCAAGCATCGGCATCCATCCGCATGAGGCGGACGAGCATGCCCATGTCGACACGGCGACCCTGGTCGCCCGCGCCGCGCACCCCCGGGTCGTCGGCATCGGCGAGACGGGACTCGATTATTATTACGACCATAGCGACCGCGCGCGGCAGGGGGAAAGCTTTCGCGCCCATATCGCGGCGGCGCGCGAGACCGGGCTGCCGCTGATCGTGCACACTCGCGATGCCGAGGACGACACCCTCGCCATCCTGCGCGACGAGAGGGGGAAGGGGGCGTTTCCCTGCCTGATCCACTGTTTCACCGCGAGTGCGGCCTTTGCTGACGCAGCGCTGGCGCTGGGCTGCTACATCTCGATCTCGGGCATCGTGACGTTCAAGAACGCCCGCGACCTGCAGGAGACGGCGGCGCGGGTGCCGCTCGACCGGCTGCTGATCGAAACCGACGCGCCCTTCCTGGCGCCGGTGCCCCATCGAGGCAAGACCGGGGAGCCGGCCTTCGTCGCCGATACCGCGCGCTTCCTGGCCGGGCTGCGCGGGATGGCGGTGGAGGAACTGGCCGAGGCGACCACCGCCAATTTTCACGCGTTGTTCACCAAGGTGGCAGGGGCGCAGTGAAGGTCCGGCTGCTCGGCTCCGGCACGTCGTCGGGCGTGCCGCGCATCGGTGGCGACTGGGGCGAGTGCGATCCGGCAGAGCCGCGCAACCGGCGGACCCGGGCCTCCATCCTGGTCGAAACGGCGCGCACCCGCATCCTGGTCGACACCAGCCCGGACCTGCGCGAGCAGCTGCTGGCGGCCGGGGTGAGCGACCTCGACGCGGTCATCTGGACGCATGACCATGCCGACCATTGCCACGGCATCGACGATCTGCGTCAGCTCTACCATGCTCGCGGCGCGCCGGTGCGCGGGCTGGCCCGGCTGGAGACAATGGCAGCGCTAACCGGCCGGTTTCCTTATGTCTTTCACGGTCGGGCAGGCTATCCGCCAACCGCTTTGATAGAGCCTCTCGTGGACACAATCGAACTGGGCGACATCAAAGTTATCGTTACAGATCAACCACATGGCAATATCACCTCTGCGGGTCTGCGGTTTGAGGGCGAGGGGGTTTCGATCGGATATGCCACCGATTTCAATGAGATGACGGCGGATATGCGCACCCTGTATCAAGACCTTGATGCGTGGTTTGTCGACGCACTTCGCCGCCGGCCGCACCCGACGCACCCCGATCTGGCCCGCGTTCTGGGCTGGATCGGCGAACTTGCGCCCAAACGCGCCATCCTGTGCCACATGGACCAGACGATGGACTATGCAACGCTTGCCAGTGAATTGCCGGACGGTATCGTGCCAGGTTATGACGGCCTGGAGCTGATCCTGTGAGCGACCAATCGGGCAACGCGATCTTCTATCTGGCGCTGCTCATCCTGCCGCTGTCGGCGCTCATCGCGCGGCGCTTGCCGCTGGGGCAGCTGGCGAAGATGGCGCTGGGCTGGGCCGGCATTTTCGCGGTCGCGCTGCTGCTGGTGACGCTGTGGACGCGCAACCGGCCGGCGATCGACGATCTGCTCGTCTCGACCGGGCTGAAACAGCATCTGGTGCGCGGGGGCAGCATCACGCTCGCCCGCAACGAAGACGGGCATTTCTACGCCGATGTCATGCTGAACGGCCAGCCGCACCGGCTGATGATCGACAGCGGCGCGACCGAAACCGCGATCAGCGCGGAGCTGGCCAAGCGCATCGGCGTGCGCCCGGCGGACCGGGTGCCGGGCGGCGAACAGACCATGGTGGAGACCGCCAATGGCACGATCACGGCGGAACCGGGCACGATCGAGACGGTCACGCTCGGCCCGATCACCGCGCGCGATCTGGGCGTGCTGGTCGCGCCCAGCTTCGGCGATGGCGTGCTGGGGATGAATTTTCTCAACCAGCTCAAGGGCTGGCGGGTCGAGGGTGACCGGATGATCCTGAACGCTCCCCCCACCGCGCCCGGTGACTCCATTTAACATAATATATATTATCGGACTGGAAAGGCTGGCGCATGGTAAACAGGCTGGTAACCATCATGGCGCGACTGAGAGACCCCCAGGCCGGCTGCCCCTGGGACCTGGCACAGGATTTCGCCAGCATCGCGCCCTATACGATCGAGGAAGCGCATGAAGTTGCCGATGCGATTGCGCGCGCCGACATGGCGGACCTGAAGGACGAGCTTGGCGACCTGCTGCTCCAGGTCGTGTTCCACGCGCGGATCGCCGAGGAAGCCGGGCATTTCGCCTTTGCCGATGTGGTGAACGCGATCAGCGACAAGATGGAGCGCCGCCACCCGCATATCTTCGGCGATGGCAGCGGCGGCCCGGACCAATGGGAACAAATCAAGGCCGAGGAGCGTGGGCAAAAGGGGCATGACAGTGCGCTGGACGGCGTGGCGCTGGGCCTGCCCGCACTGATGCGCGCCGAAAAGCTGCAGAAGCGCGCCGCGCGCACCGGCTTTGACTGGCCCGATGCCAGCGGCGCGCGCGCGAAGATCGACGAGGAACTGGCCGAAGTCGCCGCCGCCACCGCCGACGATCACCGCGCCGAGGAGATCGGCGACCTGCTGTTCGCGGTGGTCAACTGGGCGCGCAAGCTGGGCGTCGATCCCGAAGCGGCACTGCGCGCGGCGAACGGCAAGTTCGAGCGCCGCTTCCGCGCGATGGAGGCGTCGGCCGGCGATGCGTTTGCGGGGCTGACGCTGGATGACAAGGAAGCGCTTTGGCTGCGCGCCAAGGCGGATGAGGCCGCCGCGCACGGCTGACCACCCACCAATGGCGCGGCCCGGCCAACTGTCGTAACTGCCGGCCGCTGCGCAAGGATAGAGCGAAATGGCCACCACTCACGCCGACCTGGCACCGACACGCATTCTGCAGGTTGGCGCAAGCCTGGCCTTCGTGGCCGGCTTCGTCGACGCTAGCGGATTCGTCGCGTTGTTCGGCCTGTTTACCGCCCATGTGACCGGCAACCTGATCATGATCGGCGTCGAATTGGCGCAAGGCGGACCCGGCGTGTTCGCCAAACTCTGTGCACTGCCAGTGTTCATGGCGGCGGTACTGGCAACGTCGCTCATCGTGGATGCGTGCAACTCACGCGGAATGTCGCCGCTACGGCCACTGCTTGTCGCGCAGCTGTTGCTGCTGCTCGGTTTCATGGCGGCGGGTCTGGCCTGGCCGCCACGCCATGCCGATGGCTGGCGGGAAATCACGACCGGGATGCTCGCGGTGCTGGCGATGGGCGTTCAGAACGCCAAGAGCCGACTGGTCCTGTCGTCCCACATTCCCACCACCGTGATGACCGGCACCGTGACGCAGTTGATGATCGATTTGATCGCCATCGTCCGTCCCGGCCCGGCGGAGCCCCGCAGAACTGCGGCCGCGCGCGCCAGAAAATCGGTACCGGCACTGCTGGCTTTTGCGGCCGGCGCGATTGGCGGCGCCATTTCCTATCTGCACCTATCCTTCTGGTGCGTGCTCATTCCACTCGCCGTGCTGATCGCCCTCATCGCTACCACGCCTGGCGCGCGTCCGCCGGCACCCGGCTCCAGCGTGCGGTGATGCGTTCGCGCCAGGCGCCGCCGGTCACCACGCCATCTCGCCCCCGTCATAATTCCAGAAGCGGCCCGAGCTGGCGGGAGACAGCGCGTCGATCACCCGCATGATTCCTTCGGCGCTTTCCTCGGGCGCAATGTCCGCGCCGGGGCCGCCCATGTCGGTGCGCACCCAGCCGGGGTGGATCATGGCGATCGCAACCCCCTCCCCCGCCAGATCGGCCGCGAGGCACTGGCCGACCTTGTTCACCGCCGCCTTCGACGCGCGATAGGCGACATGGCCGGACCTGGCCGCGCTCATCGACCCCATCTGGCTGCTGATGATGGCGAGCTTCGCCCCGGCCGAGCGCCGCAGCGCCGGCAGCAACGCCTGTGTAACCCGCAGCGGCCCCAGTGTGTTGACGACCAATGTTTCCAGAAAACCGTCAAAGTCCATGTCGAGCGCGGACTGGCGCGCCGGGCCGATGATGCCGGCATTGTTGATGAGAATGTCGACCGGCCCCGCCCCCAGCGCGGCGGCGAAGCGCTCGATCGATGCGCCGTCCGCCACATCCAGCGCGGCAAATCCGGCCTGCGGCACCGCCACTGGCGGCGGCTGGCGCGCGCCGATCACCACATCATGCCCGGTGGCGGCATAAAGGCGGGCGAGCTGAAGCCCGATGCCGCGATTGCCGCCGGTAATCACCACTCTGGCCATCATTCACTCCTCCGGCGGTTGACGCGTTTCAGCCGCTGCGTGTGCCGAACCGGTGCCAATCGCGCTCGCTGAGCCGCACGTCATAGATCATCTGGCCGCCATCGGCCCAATGGTCGAGCACGTCGCCATGCTGGTGGAGCCACGCCGCCCCCGCGCCATCCGCCGCGTCGAGCGCGACGGTGTAGCGCCGGTGCCCCTGCGTCAGCCGCTCAGACAGCAGCGCGAGCAGTGCCTCCACCCCTTCCCCGCTCAGCGCCGAAATCGGCATCGCATCGTCGCGCTTCGCCGCATCGGCCAGCAGCAGCGCGCGCGCGTCCGCATCGAGCAGATCGAGCTTGTTCCACGCCTCGATCCGCGGTGTCGTCTCGGCCACGCCCAGTTCGGCGAGGACATCTTCGACATCCTGGCGCTGCGCCTCGCTGTCGGGGTGCGCCAGATCGCGGACATGGACCAGAATGTCGGCCGACACCACTTCCTCCAGCGTCGCACGGAACGCCGCCACCAGCTGCGTCGGCAGGTCGGAGACGAAGCCCACCGTGTCCGACAGGATCGCCTTGTCGATGCCGGGCAAGTTGATCTGCCGCAGCGTGGGATCAAGCGTGGCGAACAGCAGGTTTTCGGCCATCACCCGGGCGCCGGTCAGCCGGTTGAACAGGGTCGACTTGCCGGCATTGGTATAGCCGACCAGCGCGATCACCGGCCAGGGCGCGCGCTGGCGCCGGTCGCGGTGCAGCCCGCGCGTGCGGCTGACCTGATCGAGCTCGCGGCGCAGCCGGGCCATGCGGTCGCGGATCAGCCGGCGGTCGGCCTCGATCTGCGTTTCGCCGGGGCCGCCCAGAAAGCCGAAGCCGCCGCGCTGCCGCTCCAGGTGCGTCCAGCTGCGCACCAGCCGCCCGGCCTGATAGTCCAGATGCGCCAGCTCCACCTGCAGCCGGCCCTCGGCGGTGGCGGCGCGCTCGCCGAAAATTTCCAGGATCAGCCCGGTGCGGTCGATCACCTTGGCGGCCAGCGCGGTTTCCAGATTGCGCTGCTGCACCGGGGTCAGGCTCGCGTCGAACACAATCAGCTGCGCGTCTTCCATGCGGGCGGCGGCGGCAATGGTCTCGATCTGCCCCTGCCCGATCAGCGTGGCCGGGCGCGGCGTGCGCAGCCGCACCGCGATCCGGTCACGCACGTCGAGCCCGATCGCCAGCGCGAGGCCCGCCGTCTCGGCCAGCCGCGCGTCGGTGTCGCGGGTGGCGCCGCCCTGATCGGGCAGCACGATGATCGTATGCGCGCCACGGGCAAATTCGCCCCGGTCGCGCTCAAAGCCGCTACTCAATCCTCGTCCGCCTCATCGGCCAGGTTGAGCGGGTGCGCGGGCTGCACGGTGGACACCGCATGCTTGTAGACCAGCTGCACCATGCCATCGCGGTGCAGCATCATGCAGAACAGGTCGAACGCAGTGATATAACCCTGCAACATCACACCGTTGACCAGAAACATTGTTACCGGCTCTTCGGATTTGCGGACCGCGTTCAGGAACACTTCCTGCAACAGCGGCGATTTTTTCTGCGCCTCTCCCGCCGAATCGAGGATCGCGTCGACATCGATCGGCGCGGCCGGCATGATCGTGGAAATCGCATGCTTGTAGATCAGCTGCGACTGGCCGTCGCGGCGCAGCAGCACCGAAAAATTGTCAAACCACGTCACCACGCCCTGCAGCTTCACACCCTTGACCAGGAACATGGTGATCGGCGTTTTGGCGCGGCGCAGTGCGTTCAGGAAAAGGTCTTGGAGCGAGGCTTGCTTCTCGGCCATGGCGACCTCCTTGTTATTGGCGCGCCGGGGGGTGGCGCGCAGGCGCAAATGTAGGGGTTCCGCCCCGCGCCGTCCAGTTGCCGCGCGTCAGTCCTCGCCCTTGCTGTCGGTAATTCCCAGCAGCTTCAGCTTGCGGTGAAGGGCGGACCGCTCCATCCCGATGAAGGTCGCGGTGCGCGAGATGTTGCCGGAAAAGCGGCGGATCTGGACGCGCAGATATTCGCGCTCGAAAAATTCGCGGGCCTCGCGCAGCGGCGCGCCCATGATTGCGCTGGCCGCCGGCCCCAGCCCCATGTCGTTCTTGTCGCCCAGAATTTCGGCCGGCAACAGGTCAAGGTCGATCCGGCCGATGCGGTCCCCCGGCGCCAGTATGACGGTGCGCTCGACCAGGTTGCGCAGTTCGCGCACATTGCCGGGCCATTCATGGCTTTGCAGCGCGACCATTGCCTCGGGCGCGATTTCCGGCGTCGGCACGCGGCGCTGCGCGGCATAATGGGCGACGAAATGCTCGACCAGCGGCGGAATATCCTCGCGCCGCTCGGCAAGGCCGGGAATGGTCACCGGCACCACGTTCAGCCGGTAATAAAGGTCTTCGCGGAACCGCCCCTCGGCGATTTCCACGCCCAGGTCGCGCGCGGTGGCGGAGACGACGCGCACATCCACGCGCACCACCCGCTGGCCGCCGACGCGGGTGAAGCTCTGCTCGGTCAGCACGCGCATGATGCGCGCCTGGGTCTGCACCGGCATGTCGGCGATTTCGTCAAGGAACAGCGTGCCGCCATGCGCCTGTTCGAGCAGGCCGGGGGAGACGAGATCGCCCTGCTCCACCCCGAACAACTCCTCCTCCACCCGCTCGGGCGTCATCCGTGCGGCGCTGACGACGATGAAGGGGCCGGCGGCGCGCTGGCTCCAGTTGTGGAGCAGGCGGGCGGCCACTTCCTTGCCGGTGCCGGGGCCGCCGGTGATGAGCACGCGGCTGCCGGTGGCGGCCACGCGCTTCAGCGTCGCGCGCACGGCGTTGATCGCGCTGGAGCTGCCGGTCAGTTCATCCTCGCGGCCGGCCTGCGCGCGCAGCGAGGCGATCTCGCGCTTCATCCGCTCGGTCTCGGTCGCGCGTTCGACCAGCAGCAGCAGCCGCTCCGCCTCGAACGGTTTTTCGATGAAGTCGGCGGCGCCCCGGCGAATGGCGGCCACCGCCGTGTCGAGATTGCCGTGCCCCGAAATCACGATCACCGGAATGCTGGGGTCGCGCCGCTTGATCTCGTCGAGCAGGTCGAGCCCGTCCAGCCGCGAGCCCTGCAGCCACACGTCGAGCAGCACCAGCGACGGGCGCCGCGCGGCAATCGCTTCCAGCGCGGAATCGCTGTCGGCGGCCAGGCGCGTGCCATAGCCTTCATCCTCCAGCACGCCTGCGACCAGTTCGCGGATATCGCGCTCATCATCGACGACAAGAATATCGAGCTTCATCATCCGTTGCTTATTCTGGTGAGCATGGCGGGGCGGCTGTCTTCATCGGCGCACGGCCCCTCGCCCTCGCCGCAGCCGATGCGGGCAAGCGCGGCGGTGTCGAAACTCAGCGTCACCACCGTGCCGCCGCCGGGGCGATCGGCAAAGCTGATGCTGCCCATATGCTCCTCGGCAATGCGCTTCACGATGGCAAGGCCAAGGCCGGTGCCGCGCTGGCGCGTGGTCATATAGGGCTCGACGATCCGGTCGCGTTCCAGCGGCAGGCCGATGCCGGTGTCGCTCACCGACACCACCACCGGCGCCTCGCCGCCGCCGGTGATCGTCATCGTCACGTCGCCGCTGGAATTTTCTTCTTTAACCTCAATCGCCTCAACGGCGTTCTTCACGACGTTCGTCAACGCCTGGGCGATTTGCCGCCGGTCGCACACCAATTGGGGCGGATCGGCACAGTCGAGCCGGAAGCGGATATTGCCATGCGCGACTTCGTGCAGGAACATCACCTGGCGGGCGATGTCGAGCAGTGCCTCCTCGCGGAACACGGGCTTGGGCATGCGCGCGAACGACGAGAATTCGTCGACCATCCGGCGCAGATCGCCCACCTGGCGCACAATGGTTTCGGTCAGGCGCGCAAAAATCGGGTCCTCGGCCGCCACTTGCGCGCCATAGCGGCGCTGCAGCCGCTCGGCCGCCAGCTGAATGGGGGTCAGCGGGTTCTTGATCTCATGCGCGATGCGGCGCGCGACATCGGCCCAGGCGGCGCGGCGCTGGTCGAGCAGCTGCTGGGTGATGTCGTCAAAGGTCAGGATGGGGCCGGCATCGGCCTCGGCAATCTTCACTGCCAGCGTGCGGGTTTCGCCGCGCACGACGATCTGCACCACCGCCTCGCGCGTGTCGCTGTCGAGCAGCCGGTCCAGCTCGGGCGACAGCGCGGCGAGCGGCTGGTCGGGCTCGCTGCCCTCCCCCGCCCCCAGCAAGGTGCGCGCCGAATCGTTGATCAGCCGCACCCGCCGCTCGCGATCGATCGAGACGACCCCGGCCGACACGCCCGACATCACTGCCTCGATCAGCGCGCGGCGGCTGTCCAGCTGGTCATTCGCGGTTACGAGCGCGCCGGTCTGTGCCTCCAGCTGGCTGGTCATCGCGTTGAATGCGCCGGTCAGCGTGCCGATCTCGTCGCGCGCCTTGGGCTGGCGCACACGCACGCTCAGGTCGCCGCTCGCCACGCGCCGCGCCGCTTCCACCAACTCGCCCACCGGCCGCACCAGCCGGTCTGCCACCACCAGCGCCACCCACACCGCCACGCCGACGATGAGCAGCGAGATCAGCAGCAGCGCCGCGTTGAACTGAACCTGCACCGTGCGCGAGCGCGAGATGAGCGCGTGATAATCATCGACAATCGCCTGGCTGCGCCGTAGCAGCATCGTCGTGCGCGCATCGAACACGCGGGTAACGTAAAGGAAATTGTCCTTGCCGAAATCGATGCGGGTCAGCGCGCCCGGCGCTTCCATGCTTTCCACCAGCGCCGCCGCCCCTGGCTGGGCAACGCGCGCGAGCAGTGCCGGCGTCACCACCCGCTGCAGATCGCGGTCATAGGGATCGACCAGCGCCAGCGCGATCAGCTGGCCGTTTGGGGTGCGGTGGAGGATGATCGCCTCCGACAATTCGCGCCGATAGGTCTGCTGGGCGAGGCCATTGACGAAGGCGGGGCTCTCGATCGGATAGACCGACAGATATTTGGCCAGGTCGCCGCTCATCGCGGTCGCCTCGCGCCCCACCCGGTCCAGCTCTTCGCGATAATGGCTGCGCGCGATGACCGAGGCGTCCTCCAGCATGGCGCGCGCGCGGTCCGAAAACCAGAATTCGACGCCATATTGGAACAGCAGCGAGGCGAAGATTACCACCAGCAGCGTCGGCACCGCCGCAATCGCGGAGAACAGCGCGACGAGGCGCACATGCAGCCGGCCATGCCCGCCAATCGGCGAGCGCGCCGCGCGCCGCATCGCGATCCGCCGGCCGAGCAGCACCAGCAGGCCCATGCCGGGCAGCAGATTGGCGACCAGCAGCAGCGCAACCAGAGGCGGGGTAAGCAGGGTGGTGCCGCCGGCGCCACGCGCGATCAGCCACCAGCTGCCCAGCGCCACCACCATCGCGGTGCCCAGCACGGCAAGCTCGACCACCGGCGACAGCCGGCGGGGCTGCTCCTGTGGTTCCGTTATCGCCGCCATGACGCCATCCATCGTTGCATCAATACAACAGGTGGGGCGTTGGCGATACACCCAATGTCGCACGCCGGCCTCACCGGCAACGCTATCGGCCGCGTTGGTGGCAGGAAAAAGGCGCGCGTCAGGCGGCGGCGCGCTGGCGCCACGGGGCGTAGAACTCGGCCAGCATCGCCAGCACCACGCGCGGGTCTTCCTCCTGGTTCACCCGGTTGCGGAACTCGGCCGAGCCGTGCAGCCCGCGCGTGTACCAGCCGATATGCTTGCGCGCGAGGTTGACGCCGGTGGTGGTGCCGTAAAGCGCCAGCATCGCGTGATAATGCTCGACGATGAGGTGATATTGCTCGTCAAGCGAGGGGTCGGGCACGCGCCGGCCGCTGTCGAACCAGGCCATCACCTGCCCCAGCAGCCACGGCTTGCCATAGGCGCCGCGGCCGATCATCACCCCGTCGGCGCCCGATTGCTCCAGCGCGGTCTCGGCATCCTCGATGCTGCAGATGTCGCCGTTCACGATGACCGGCAGGCGCACCGCCTCCTTCACCCGGCGCACAAACGCCCAGTCGGCCGAGCCCTTGTACATCTGGCAGCGGGTGCGGCCGTGGACGGTGATCATCTTGACGCCCAGATCCTCGGCAATGCGCGCCAGTTCGGGCGCGTTCAGGCTGGCATGGTCCCAGCCCATCCGCATCTTGAGCGTAACCGGCACGCTGACCGCCTTCACCGTCGCTTCGATGATCGAAGCGGCCAGCGGCAGGTCGCGCATCAGCGCGGAGCCGGCATCGCCATTGACGATCTTCTTAACCGGGCAGCCCATGTTGATGTCGATGATCGCGGCGCCGCGATCCTGGTTCAGGCGCGCCGCCTCCCCCATTTCGCGCGGGCTGCACCCCGCCAGCTGCATCGACACCGGCTCTTCCACCGGGTCCCACGCCGCCTTTTGCAGCGACTGGCGGGTTTCGCGGATCATCGCCTGGCTGGCGATCATCTCGGTCACATTCAGGCCGGAGCCATAGCGCCGCACGAGCTTGCGGAACGGCATGTCGGTAACGCCCGTCATCGGCGCCAGAAGCACCGGCTGGGCAACCGTTACCGGGCCGATCGAGATAGGACGAAGCTGTGCCATGAAGCGCCTGTTAAAGCGGTGAGCGCATAGCGGCGATCGCGGCGGCTGGCAAGGACTGGCGGCGCTGGCGCCCTTGCGCTAGGCGGCCGGCATGACGTCGCATCGCACCGTAGCGCTCATCGTCGCGGCCGGCACCGGCACCCGGCTGGGCGGCACGATCCCCAAGCAATATGCCCCACTCGCCGGCCGGCCGATGATTGCGCACAGCCTGGAGGCACTTCGCCGCCACCCCGGCATCGACGACGTTCTGGTCGCGATCGGGCCGGGTCAGGAAGCAATGCTGGCGGCGGCCGTCGGCCCTGTGCGCCACATCACCGGCGGCGCGACCCGGCGCGAGTCCGCCCGCGCGGGGCTGGAGGCACTGGCCGCCGAGGGCGTTAGCCGCGTGCTGATCCACGATGCCGCCCGCCCCTTCCTGCCGGCGGCGGTGATCGACCGGCTGCTGGCCGCGCTGGAGACGCACCCGGGCGCGATTCCGGCGCTGCCCGTCGCCGATACGCTGGCGCGCGGCGATGCGGCGCTGGGCGACACGGTGACGCGGGATGGGCTGTGGCGGGTGCAGACGCCGCAGGCCTTCGACTTTGCGGCGATACTGGACGCGCACCGCCGCTGGCCCCACAATGAGGACGCGACCGACGACGCGCAGATGCTGCGCCGGTTCGGCGGCGCGGTGGCACTGACAAAAGGCGATCCGATGCTCGACAAGGTTACCTATCCCGCCGATATCGCCGCGGCCGAGGCGCGCCACGCCGCGCAGCTGATCAGCCGCAGCGCAACTGGCTTCGACGTTCACCGGCTGGAGGCGGGCGAGGAATTGTGGCTGGGCGGCGTGCTGATCCCGCATGACAAGGGGCTGTCGGGGCATAGCGATGCCGATGTCGCGCTCCACGCGATTACCGACGCGCTGCTCGGCTGCACCGGAGAGGGTGACATCGGCACCCATTTCCCGCCCAGCGACCCGCAATGGAAGGGGGCGGCCTCCTACAAGTTCCTGCAGCACGCCGCGGGCCTGATCACCGCGCAGGGCGGCATCATCGATTTCGTCGACCTGACGCTGATCTGCGAGGCGCCCAAGATCGGCCCCCACCGCGAGGCGATGCGCGCGCGGATTGCCGAACTGCTGAGCCTCAGCCCGCGCCAGGTGAGCATCAAGGCGACCACCACCGAGCGGCTGGGCTTTACCGGGCGGGGAGAGGGCATTGCCGCGCAAGCCTGTGCCACGGTCCGCCTGCCGCTGGCGGAGCGCTGCGCATGATGCGCCGGCTCGCCCTGCCCGCCGCGCTGATGCTGGTGCTGGGCACCGGCGCCAGCACCGCCCAGACCATGGCGATGCAGCTCCCCTGCGTCACCGCGCCGGAGGCGGAAGCCGTGATCACGTCGGTGCTCCCCGAAACGGTGGACCAGCTGGGCAGCATCTGCGCGGGCGCGCTGCCGGCGGGTGCGGTGCTGCGTCAGCCGCCGGCCGAGCTGATGGCCCGCTATCGCGCCGATGCCGATGCCGCCTGGCCGGCCGCGCAAGGGGCGGTCGCGCGGATTGCCGGGCCACAGGCGGGCGCGTTGCTGACCGGTGCGGCGGCGCGGCCGCTGGTTGGCGGGCTGATCGCCCCCGTCATCGTGCGCGCGGTACAGCCGGCCGATTGCGCGGCCTATGACCGCATCTTCACGCTCGCCCAGCCGCTGCCGCCGCGCAATCTTGCCGGTATCCTGGTCGCCGCCTGGACGCTGGCCGACAGCCGGCGCGGTGCCCAGTCCACCCCGGCCAGCACCGCCCGCCCGGGGCTGACCCTGTGCCCGGTGCGGCCATGAGCACGCCGGTGGCCGACACGACCCTGCCCGAGCCGCTGCTAACCGCCGCACGCCGCGTGGTGGAGGAAAACCGCGCCGCCGGGCGACGGGTGGCGGTCGCGGAAAGCTGCACTGGCGGGCTGGTGTGCGCCGCGATCACCGAGATTGCCGGCTCGTCCGACGTGCTGCACGCCGGTTTCGTCACCTATTCGAACGACGCCAAGCAGAAGACGCTGAACGTCAGCCCGGACATTCTGGAAACCTTTGGCGCGGTGTCGGTCGCCACCGCCTGGGCCATGGCGCAGGGCGCGCTGGAGGCGGGCGACGCCGATGTCGCGGTTGCCATTACCGGCATTGCAGGACCAGGCGGCGGGTCGGCCAAGAAGCCCGTTGGCACCGTCGTGTTCGCGCGGGCGGAGCGCGGCGCAGACCCGGCCGAGGTGATTGCCGATCAGCGCCAGTTCGGCGATCTGGGGCGCGGCGGCATCCGCCTTCAGGCAGCGCTGGTCGCGCTCGAACTGCTGCTGCCCGGCGGCGGCGCGGCGTAAAGCGCGGCCGCGCGCGCCTCGAACGCGCCGATCATCTTGCGCAGCGCACGGTCGAACACCTGCCCCGCCAGCATTTCGAACACGCGGTTCTTGAACGCGAAATCGACCGAGAAATCAACGAGGCACCCCCCCTGCCCATCGGCCCGGAACGACCAGTCATTCTTCAGATATTTGAGCGGCCCGTCGAGATAATCGACATGGATCGCGCCCGGCCGCTGCTTCGTCACGCGCGAGGTGAAGGTCTCGCGCAGACCCTTGAAGCCCACGATCATGTCCGCCACCATCAGCGTCTCGCTGTCGGAGCGGACCCGGATGGCCGAAACCCAGGGCAGAAACTCCGGATAGCGCGCGACATCGGCGACCAGCTGATACATCTGCTCCGGCGCATAGGGCAGCGCCCGGGTCTCGCTGTGCTTGGGCATCTCAGCGCGGCGTCAGCTGGGCCTGGCGCGCGGCGCGAAGCTTCTCAAAATCATCCCCCGCATGATAGCTGGACCGGGTGAGCGGCGAGCTGGCCACCAGCAGAAAGCCCTTGGCCCGCGCGATCTGGGCATAGGCGTTGAAGCCCTGTGGCGGCACGAACTCGGCGACGGCCGCATGGCGCGGCGTCGGCTGCAGATATTGCCCCATCGTCAGGAAATCGATGTCGGCGCTGCGCATGTCGTCCATCACCTGGTGCACTTCCAGCCGTTCCTCGCCCAGCCCCAGCATGATGCCGGATTTGGTGAAGATCGACGGATCGCGCTTCTTCACGCTCTCCAGCAGGCGCAGCGACGCATAATAGCGCGCACCCGGGCGGATGGTGGGATAAAGCCGGGGCACGGTTTCCAGATTGTGGTTATAGACATCGGGCCGCGCCTCCACGATCGCGGCGACCGCGCGCTCATGCTTGTTGCGGAAATCGGGCGTCAGGATTTCGATGGTGGTGGCGGGCGTGGTCCGCCGCAGCGCCTCGATCACCTTCACGAACTGGCTGGCGCCACCATCGGGCAGATCGTCGCGGTCGACCGAGGTGATGACGATATGGGTCAGGCCCAGCTCGGCGGCGGCATCGGCCACATGCTGCGGCTCCAGCGGGTCCACCGCGCGCGGCATCCCCGTCTTCACGTTGCAGAAGGCGCAGGCGCGGGTGCACACATCGCCCAGAATCATCACCGTCGCGTGCTTCTTGGTCCAGCATTCGCCGATGTTCGGGCAGGCCGCCTCCTCGCACACCGTGGCCAGGTTCAGCCGGCGCATCAACGCCTTGGTTTCGGCAAAGCCGGTGCTGGTCGGGGCCTTTACGCGGATCCAGTCGGGCTTGCGCACGCGCGGGGCGCGGGCGAGCGGGGTCATCTCGGTCATGTCCCGCAGATAGCCCCGCGCCGGGGCGCCCGCAACCACGCTTGCACAGGCCCCGGCCACGCTCTACCCAGCGGGCGTGATGACCGCGTCCGACCATCGCCCCGCCTCGCTGATCCCCGGCCGCGCCGTGTTTCCGCACCGCCACCTGACCGGCATTGCCGGGCTGCAGCCGCACGAAATCACCTTTCTGCTCGACGAGGCGGAACAGTGGATCGAGGCCAATCGCGCCCGCCGCAAGAGCGACCGGCTGGCCGGCCTCACCGTGATCAACGCCTTTTTCGAGAACAGCACGCGCACCCTGCTGTCGTTCGAGATTGCCGGCAAGCGGCTGGGCGCCGATGTCGTCAACATGCACGCCGCGCAATCGAGCGTGAAAAAGGGCGAGACGCTGATCGACACCGCGATGACGCTGAACGCGATGCGCGCCGATGCCCTTGTCATCCGCCACCAGAGTTCGGGCGCGGTGCAGCTGATCGCCGGCAAGGTGGACTGCCCGGTGCTCAACGCCGGTGACGGGCGGCACGAACACCCCACTCAGGCGCTGCTCGACGCGCTCACCATCCGCAGACGGCGTGGTAGCATTGCCGGGCAACGCGTTGTGATCTGTGGCGATCTGCTGCACAGCCGGGTTGCGCGCTCGAACATCCTGGCGCTGACCGCGCTGGCGGCTGAGGTGCGTGTGGTGGCCCCGTCGACGCTGATGCCCGCCGCCGTCGAATCGATGGGGGTCGCCGCCTTCACCGATTTCGATGCCGCGCTGGATGGCGCCGATGTGGTGATGATGCTGCGGCTGCAGAATGAGCGGATGGACGGCGCCTTCATCCCATCCACCCGCGAATTCCATGCCCGCTATGGCCTGACCGTCGAGCGGCTGAAGCGCGCGCGGCCCGATGCGCTGATCATGCATCCCGGCCCGATGAACCGGGGCGTGGAAATAACCTCGGCAGTGGCCGATCATGAACGGTCGGCAATCACCGAGCAGGTCGAAATGGGCGTGGCGGTGCGCATGGCCTGTCTGGACGTGCTGACGCGCGCCGAACGCGGGGTGCCGGGATGGGCCTGACCGCCTTCATCAACGCCCGGCTGGTGACGGCGGGCGGCGTCTCGCCCGGCACGCTGCTGGTGGCGGGGGATGCGATTGCGGCACTCGGCGCGGTCGACGTGCCGGCGGAGGCCGAGGTTCATGATCTGAACGGGCTGATGCTGGCGCCGGCGATCGTCGATCTGGGCGTGTTCGCGGCCGATGTGGCGGCGTGCCATGCCGGCGGCATCGTGCGGATCGGGCTGATGCCAGACCAGTCCCCCGTGCTCGACGAGCCCGGCATCGTGCAGCGTGCCGCCCTTATCGGCCGGCCGGACCTGTGGATTCACCCGATTGCCGCCGCCACCCGGGGCCTCGCTGGCCGCGAACTGGCCGAAATGGCGATCAACCGGGGCGCCGGCGCGCGCGCAGTGGGCACTGGGCGTGGCTGGATTGCCGATAGCGGCGTGATGCGCCGGGCGCTGCTCTATGCGCATGATCTGGGTCTCGCCATGATTGCCCATGCTGAGGATGGCGGGCTCGCCGCCGGTGCGGTTGCCACGCAGGGCGAAACCGCGACCCGGCTGGGCCTGGCCGCCGCCCCTGCCCTGGCCGAGGCGCTGGCAGTGGCGCGCGACCTGATGCTGGCCGAGGAAACCGGCGCGCGGCTGCATTTCCGCCAGCTGACCACGGCGGCAGCGTTCGATCTGGTACGCGCGGCGAAGCGGCGGGGTGTGGCGGTTAGCTGCGGGATTACGCCTGCGCATCTGTTGCTGTCGGACATAGCGATGGCCGATTTCCGCACCTTCACCCACCTCTCGCCCCCCTTGCGGAGCGAGGCGGACCGGCAGGCAGCGCTTGCAGCGCTTGCCGATGGCACGATCGACCTGATCTGTTCGGGGCACGACCCGCGCGGGCCGGAGGAAAAGCGCCTGCCCTTTGCCGATTCAAGCCCCGGCGCGGCGGGCGCCGAAAGCCTGCTCGCGCTGGCGCTGGGGCTGGTGCGTGATGAGCGCATCACCCTGCCCCGCCTGTTTTCGCTGCTGGCGGCGGCACCGGCGCAAGTGCTGGGCGTGGAGACGGGCCGGCTGGAGCCAGGGCTGCCCGCCGATCTGCTGGTGTTCGATGATCAGGCACCGTGGCAGATCAGCGCCGATCGCTATGCCGGCCGCGCCGGCAACACGCCGTTTGACGGGTTGCCGGTGCAGGGCCAGGTGCGCCAGCTCTACAAGGGCGGGCGCCGGTTGGTCTGATTGTGGCTCAGCGCGACGCGAGCTGACGCACTGCCGTCGGCTTCACCCAGCTGGCCACCTGATCGCCCGCGCCCTGGCGCACGAAGCAGGTGCCACCCGCCGCGCGATACCCCTGGCACATCGCGACTGCATCATTGCGAGCATAGCCGCCCACCGACAGGCGGTAGAACTGGCCAGCGGCCGTCTTCACCGCCATGCCCGAGGGCTGCTGACCCACAAAACCGGCATAGCGGCGCACCGCGCGCGCCCAGCCGTCGCGCGCGACGGCGGCGTTTTCAAAGGCGCCCAGCTGCACATAGAAATTGCCCTTGGCGACTACCGGCTTGGTGGCAACCGGGGCCACCGGCGCAACCGTTGCGGCCACTTCCACCGGCTTCACCACCGGCTTGGCCACCTTGGCGACGCGCACCGGGCGAACCCGCTCGGCCTGCACGGGCAGCGGCTGCACCACTTCCTTGCGCTCGGCAAATACGATGGTCGGGCGTGGCGCTTCGACAGGTGCTGCGACCTCGGCCACCTCGGCTGCCGGCTGCGGCGCTGCTTCAACAGCAGGGGCAGGGGCAGGAGCCGGTTCGGCCGCCGCCACCACCGGCGTGGCCGGTGCGGGGCGAGCCAGCGCCAGCGAGACCGGCTGGCCCGGGTCCATCACCGGCGTCACGCCCAGCAGATAGGAAACCTGGTCCGCCGCACCCGTGGGGCGGGCGAACTTGGCCCATTCGATCATGCGCGCATCGACTTCGTTCGGCGCCACGTCGAGCTCGGCCATCGCGCGCGCTTCGGCCCAGCGGCCCGACAGCGCCAGTGCCAGCGCCAGATTCTGCCGGGTCTTGGCATCCGCGCCGGGGCTGCGGGCGGCAACCGCCAGCTGCTCGACCGCGACCGCCGGGTCGCCGGCCAGCGCGGTTGCCAGCGCACGGTCGGCCACCGGAATGGTTTCGGCGTTGCTTTCCAGCGTCTGGCGCGCGCCGACCCAGTCGCCGGTTGCGATCTGCGCCAGCGCATAGCTGAGCGCCGAGCGGCCATCATTGGGCATCAGCGTCAGCGCATCGCCAAAGGCATCGCGGGCAGAAGCGAAGCGGCCCGACTGAAGATAGGCATGGCCCAACAGCGCGCGATAGGTGCCATTGTCCGGCGCCCCCGCCACGGCCCGCTCCGCATAGCGCACGGCCTTGCCAAAGGCGCGGTCGCCGATCGCCTTGCGCGCGGCTTCCGCATCGGCCGCGGCCTGCTTGGCAAGCTTGGTCGCGCTCGGCGCGCCGGCAACCGCGGCACCTCCCTGCGTCAACACGGCGCTTACGCCGCCGGTGCACAGCACCAGCGCAGATACGCCCAGCATCATCATCGCCCGGTTCTTCATTGGATCATTCCCCCTTGCCTTGATCCGTGGCCTGAACGGTGCCGGCCCCGGCCGACATGTGCCCCAACATCTGGTCAACCTGCGGCAGCGTCGCGAGATAGGCGTCGAGCGCCTGCGTCACGATCTGCTGCGCCGAACGGCGGCCGATCGCGCTCGCCACCCGCAGCCGCAGATGACGATCGGCGTCGAGCCGCAGCGTGAACGCCGCCTTCGCCTTGGGCAGGCGTGCCACCACGGGCACCGCCACCTCAACTTCGGCCGCCGGCGCTTCAACCTCAGCCACCGGCTCGGAGACCGGCCGGGCGACAGGCGCCTCGAATTCCTCGCGCAGCACTTCGCGCTGGCGCAGCACCGGCGGCACACCGGGCGGCGGCGGCGCAATGCTGGCCACCACCGGCACCGGCGCCACCGCCGGGCCAGCATGGCCCATGTCGTTCCAGCCCAGATCGTCGAGCGCGCCCGCGTCTGCTGCGCCGAATGCCTGCGGCCGCATCGCCGGGCGTGCCTGCCCCTTGCGCGCCAGCAGCCCCGAAGAGAGCGATGCGAAGGACTTGGCCTGACCGTTGATCATCCCCCCCTCCCCGCTCAACTCACGACACGTCGGCCAAAGCCGGCCGACTGTCGGTTGGGAACCATCCCACCCGGCTGGGCAGGCGCGCTGAACACGGTGCGGCGGAAATTCTTTTCCAGCCGGTCAGAGATATAGGCCCACAGCGCCGCCACTTCCTGGGCAGACTTGCCGTTGGGATCGACCTCCATCACCGTGCGCCCGTCGATCATCGAGGCAGCAAAATCGGTGCGGTGGTGGATGGTGACCGGCGCCACCGTGCCATGCTGCGACAGCGCGACCGCGGCTTCGGAGGTGATCCGCGCCTTGGGCGTCGCTGCATTCACCACGAAGATCAGCGGCTTGCCGGCGCGGTCGCACAGATCGACCGTTGCCCCCACCGCGCGCAGATCGTGCGGGCTGGGCCGCGTGGGGATGACGATCAGCTCGGCAACCGCAATCACGCTCTGGATCGCCATGGTGATGGCAGGCGGCGTGTCGATAACGGCCAGCTTGAAGCCCTGCTGGCGCAGCACTTCCAGATCGGCGGCCAGCCGCGCGACCGTAGTCTGGGCAAAGGCGGGAAATTCGGTAGCGCGCTCGTTCCACCAGTCAGACAGCGAACCCTGGGGGTCGATGTCGATCAGCACAACCGGCCCCATGCCGGCCAACTGGGCCTGCACGGCCAGGTGACCCGACAAGGTCGTCTTGCCGGAGCCGCCTTTTTGCGATGCCATCGCCAGAACGCGCATTCTAACCCCTGAACTTAAACTGTTCCGCATGGGGGATGACACAGCGAGTGATAAGAAGTGGTTAAAACGGCGCGGCCCCAGATCGGCCATTCGTGCCAATGGTTTGCGATTGCCGCAGAAAGAGGCATAATGCACGCCGCCGGGCAGGCTGCGAGGGAGCGGGTAGGTGCTGAAGCCGTTTGGGATTGCGTTGCCGTTGCTGCTGGCGCTGTCGGCGACCCCGTCGCTCGCTGATGTAAAGGCTGGCGTCGATGCGTGGCAGCGCGGCGACTATCGGCGCGCGATCGAGGAATGGCGCCCGCTCGCGGTGGCAGGCGATGCCGATGCGCAGTTCAATCTGGGCCAGGCCTATAAGCTGGGGCGCGGCGTGCCCGTCGATCCTGCGCTGGCCGAGCAATGGTTCGGCAAGGCCGCCGCCCAGGGCCACCCCCAGGCCGAAACCAACTATGCGCTGGCCCTGTTCCAGAACGGAAAGCATGCCGAAGCCGTGCCATGGCTGGAAAAATCGGCCGGGCGCGGCGATCCGCGCGGGCAGCTGGTGCTGGGCACGATGCTGTTCAATGGCGACAGCGTTCAGAAAGACTGGGTGCGCGCCTATGCATTGATGGTGCGCGCCTCCTCCACCGGCCTCCCCAAGGCGTCGGAAACGCTGGGGCAGATGGACCAGTATATCCCCACCGACGTGCGCCAGCGCGGGCTGGAACTGGCCCGGCAATATGAGGCGCAGTCACAAAGCCCGCAGCTTTCCTATGAACTGGCCGGCGGCACCACGCCCGGCCCGCGCGGCACCGAATTGCCACCCAGCACGGCGTCAACCGAGGCGCAGCCGGGCGTGAAGCCGCCGCGCGTGGCCACCACCGCGCCGCCGCCGCCAGTTGCGACGCGACAGGTGCCGCCGCCTCGCCCCGCACCGGTGGCGACGATCACCCCGGCACCCGCGCCGGCGACGGGCGGCAAATGGCGCGTGCAGCTCGGCGCGTTTGGCGAGGAAGGCAATGCCCGCCGCCTGTGGGAGCAATTGCGCGGCCGCGTGAGCGCGCTGGGCGCGATGCAGCCCTATCTGGTGCGCTCGGGCGCCCTCACCCGGCTCCAGGCCGGGCCGCTCGCCAATGCGGCCGCCGCCGCCAAGCTGTGCGGTCAGGTGCGCGCGGCGACGGGCGGCGCCTGCGTGCCGGTCGCGCCCTAGGTGTTCACCCAGTCGCTTCGGGCGATGCCCTGCGCATAAAGCAGCGCGGTCAGGTCATTATGGTCGATCCGCGCGGCGGCAGCAGCGGCCACCACGGGCTTGGCATGATAGGCAACGCCCAGCCCGGCCGCACGGATCATCGCCAGATCATTGGCGCCGTCGCCCACCGCCAGCGTTTCGTGCGGCTGAAGCTGGCCGGCGGCGCTTTCGGCTTCCAGCGTCTCCAGCTTGGCGGCTGAGCCGATGATCGGCAGCGCGACCTGCCCGGTCAGCCGCCCGTCTGCCACGCCCAGCCGGTTGGCGATGGCGCGGTCGAAGCCGATTTCGGCGGCGACCGGCTCGGCAAAGCGGGTGAAGCCGCCCGAGACCAGCACGCAGCGCGCGCCGCGCGCCCGCATCGTGCGCACCAGCGCAACGGCACCCGGCATGATCCGCACCCGCTCCGCCAGGCAGCGGGCGATGACGCTCTCATCCAGCCCGGCGAGCAGTTCGACACGAGCGTTGAGCGCCGCCTCGAAATCCAGCTCGCCGCGCATTGCCGCCTCGGTCACGGCGGCGATCTGGGGCTTGATGCCGGCATAGTCGGCCAGTTCGTCGATGCATTCGACGGTGATCATCGTCGAATCCATGTCTGCCACCAGCAGTTTCTTGGCGCGGGTGAACTGCGCCTGCACCACCACATCGGTGGCCGGAAACACCCCTTCGAGCGCGGCCCGCGCCGCATCGGCATTCAGGCCGAACAACAGGTCCGCCGCCACCCCTTCGTCCAGCCAGCCGCCCGCGACCGGCGCACAGCCGGCTTCGGCCAGCCGGTCCATGCTTTCCGAAATCCGGCCTTGATCGATTCCGTCGGCTGCTATCAATGTGGCAATGAACATGGCGTCGCTTCCTCGCCTCGCGCTCATCGCAGGGCCAACCGCCAGCGGCAAGTCCGCGCTTGCGATGGCGCTGGCGGAATCCGCCAATGGCGTCGTCATCAATGCCGATGCGACCCAGGCCTATGCCGACCTGCGCATCCTTTCCGCCCGGCCGACGCAAGCGGACGAGGCGCGCGTGCCGCACCGGCTGTTCGGCTATCTGCCAGCGGACGAGGCGGGGTCGGCGGCGCGCTGGGCGGCGGCGGCGCGCGGCGAGATTGCCGCAGCGCACGCCGCCGGGCAGCTGCCGATCCTGGTCGGCGGCACCGGGCTTTACCTGCGCACCCTGCTCGACGGGATCGCGCCGGTGCCGGATATCGACCCCGCCGTCCGCGCGGCGGTTCGAGCGATGCCGGTCGCGCAGGCGCACGACGCGCTCGTCCGGCTCGATCCGGCGGGTGCGACGCGGCTGAACCCGGCCGACACCAGCCGCGTCGCCCGCGCGCTGGAGGTGGTACGGTCGACCGGCCGGCCGCTGGCGGAATGGCAGGCCGCGCGCGAGGGCGGGATCGCGGATCGCGTGGCGCTCCGCCCGCTCATCCTGCTGCCCGACCGCGCGACCTTGATGGCGCGGTGCGACGCGCGGCTGGCCACGATGTTCGATGGCGGCGCGGTGGAGGAGGTGCGCGCGCTGCTCGCCCGGCCCGGCCTGAACCCCGACGCCCCGGTGCTGCGCGCAATCGGCGTGCCGGAAATCGCCGGCTGGCTGCGCGGCGCGTGGGAGCGCGACGAAGCGCTGGCCCGCGCCCAGCTCGCCACGCGCCGCTATGCCAAGCGGCAATATACCTGGTTCCGCAACCAGCCGCCGCCCGACTGGCCCCGCGCGACCGAGCCGACGCCGGCGCAGTGCCTGCCGCTGCTGCTGCTGCTATAGATTGACGAAATCGGCCGTAAACGGTCGCAGATGCGCGCCGCCATCGACGAACAGCAGCGCGCCGTTGATCGCCCCCTGCCCGGCCAGGAACAGCACCGCATCGGCAATCGCGCCCGGGGTCGGCAGCGCGCCGAGCGGCATTGCGGCGGCCAGCCGGCGCATCTGATCGGGCGCATAATCGGCGGTGGGCAGCACCAGGCCCGGCGCCACCGCATTCACGCGCAGGCCCGGCTGCTGCGCGGCGATTGCGCCCAAAGCGGCCAGCGCGACCTTTGACAGTGTGTAGCTCAGCTGATCGCGGTGCGGATGCACCACCCGCTGATCGACGATGTTGACCACCGCCGCTCCGGCCGGTCGCGCCGCCGCCAGCGCCCGCATCAGCAGCGCCGGCGCGACCAGGTTGACGGTATAATGCCGCGCCAGTTCGGCGTGGCAGGTGGTGGCCAGGTCATCATTGCCGAAGATCGCGGCATTGTTGACCAGCAGGTCCGGCGCGCGGCCATAGTGACGGTGCACCGCCGCGAACAGCCCGGTTGCCGCGCCGTCCTCGGTAAAATCGGCCGCGAACAGTGCGTGATCGCCGCCGGCCAGCATCGCGGCGACTGCCGGATCGGGGGGCAGCGCGCCGCTTGCGTGCACGGCCACGACATAGCCGGCCGCCGCCAGCCGGGCAGACAGCACCGCGCCCAGCCGCCGCGCGCCGCCCGTCACCAGCGCCAGCGGCGCCGCCCGGCCCGTCACGCGCCGCGCATTCCCATCAGCGCCAGCACCTCGCGCCGGCTGCGCTCGTCATCCTTGAACACGCCCATCATCCGGCTGGTCACCATCCCCACCCCGGGCGTGCGTACGCCGCGCGCGGTCATGCAGGCATGGCTTGCCTCGATCACCACGGCGACGCCTTGTGGGCGCAGATTTTCCCAGATGCAGTTGGCGACTTCCGCCGTCAGCCGCTCCTGCACCTGCAGCCGGCGGGCATAGGTGTGGAGCACGCGCGCCAGCTTCGAAATGCCCACCACCCAGTTGGAGGGCAGATAGGCGATGTGCGCCTTGCCGATGATCGGCGCCATATGGTGTTCGCAGTGCGACTGGAACGGAATGTCCTTCAGCAGCACGATTTCGTCATAGCCGCCCACTTCCTCGAACACACGCGACAGGTGCACGGCGGGATCGTCCGCATAGCCCTGGCAATATTCGCGCCACGCCCGCGCAACCCGTTGCGGCGTATCGAGCAATCCTTCGCGGGTGGGATCGTCCCCCGCCCAGCGAATCAAGGTGCGTATCGCATCGGCCACGTCATCGGGCACCGGGATCTTCGCCGGTGGGGCTACCAGGTCACCAGTTTCGCGCGGGTCACTGTCTTCGCTCATTATCGCTCCGTTTTTGAGGAGTTAGGGGAATTGACGCTACGGAAAGGGGTTATTTGGAAGGGGCTGCAGTCAAAAAGTGTCGCCTTGGGGCAACAAGCCGGCGGGGACGCCTGTTTACCCATGGTTCTGTCGTTGACGTGTTATTTAGGAGCGCGTTAGATGCAGGCAAGGATTTGACTTTGCCGAAAGCACCGGTGCACCGGGCAACGGCATGTTGGGAGGGGTTGATGAAGAAGATCGAACTGCTGGCGGCCGCTTCGGCCTTTGCGCTGCTCTACACTGCACCGGCCATGGCGAAGACGGGTGAGCCCGGCGCACCGGCCGCGCAAGACCAGGAGCCTGAAACCCAGGCCGACATCGTCGTTACTGCCACGAAGCGCGAACAGACGCTGCTCGACACGCCGATTTCGGTGTCGGTGACGACGGGCGCGACGATCCAGCAGGCCCAGATCCGCGACGCGATCGACCTGCAGACGGTGGTCCCTTCGCTGCGCGTCGGCCAGCTGCAGAGTTCGGCCAACACCAACTTCATCATCCGCGGCTTCGGCAACGGCGCCAACAATGCCGGCATCGAGCCATCGGTCGGCGTCTATATCGACGGCGTTTATCGTTCACGCTCGGCCGCGCAGATTTCGGACCTGCCCAATTTGAAGCGCGTGGAAGTGCTGCGCGGGCCACAGTCGACGCTGTTCGGCAAGAACGCGTCGGCCGGCGTCATCAGCATTACCACCGCCGAGCCAAGCTTTGAATGGACCGGCTTTGGCGAACTTACCTATGGCAATTTCAACTCGGTGATTGCCCGCGCCCAGGTCAGCGGCCCGATTTCGGATACGTTCGCGTTCGACGTGTCGGCCAATTTCAACCGCCGCGACGGCTATTTCCGCGATCTGAACACCGGCATCAATCAGAATGACCGTAATCGCTGGGGCGGCCGGTTCCAGTTGCTGTGGCAGCCCAATGCCGACCTGAAGATGCGGCTGATCGCCGACTACGACAAGATCGACGAAGTCTGCTGCGGCGTCGTCAACCTGCTCGACGGGCCGACCGGGAATGCGGTGCGGGCAGTGGGTGGCCGGATCGTTTCCAACCAGCCCTTTGCCGACCAGGCCTTTTATAACTTCGCGTCAACCAACGACATTCAGAACTATGGCGTCTCGCTGAACACCGATGCGACGATCGGCAAGTTTGCGCTGACCAACATCACCGCCTATCGCGAAGTGATCTCGCGCACCAATCAGGACTCCGACTTCACCAGTGCGGACCTGATCGGCGCCAATAACAATTTCACCCGGATCAACACCTTCACCAACGAATTCCGGATTCAGTCGAATTTCGAGGGCAAGTTCAACTTCACTCTCGGTTCGTTCTATTTCAACGAAACCATCCGCGTGGCAGACGGGCTGACCTATGGCCGCGATTTCCGTGGCTATGCCAATCTGCTGACCGCGAGCCCGACCGCGCCGACCGGCTCGATCAACGCCACGCTGGAGCAGGGCATTCTCGGCCTGCCGGCGGGCACCATCGGCCGCCAGGGCCTGGGCCAGTTCAACGATTTCGGTTACCGGAACAGCGCCTTCTCGTTCTTCGGCTATGCCGATTGGGAAGTGGCGCGCGGCCTGACGCTGACCGTTGGCTTCAACTACACCAACGACTGGAAGGGCGTGAACTCGAACAGCTTCACGACCGACACCTTCTCCACGCTCGATCTGGTGGCGATCGGCAATGGTCTGGTACGCAACCAGGGGATCGCTCAGGGCGTGGGCCAGGCGCTCGGCCTGCCGGCGGGCACGCTCGCCAGCGCGCAGCAGATCGGCACCTTTGCCGCTGCCCAGCCGGCCATCTTCAACCAGATCAACGCCGGCGCCACCGCCTTTGCCAACGCGAACTCGCTGAACCCGGCGGTCAACCCGCTGCTCGGCCTGCGTGGGCTCCAGTTCCTGCCGCCGTCGCTCAACTTCCCCAACGTGGTCGAACCCGGCACGACCAATGACAGCAACCTGTCCTACACCTTCCGCGCCAACTATCGCGTGGATGAGAACGTCAACATCTATGTCACCTATGCGACCGGCTTCAAGGCATCGTCGTGGAACCTGTCGCGCGACTCGCGCCCGTTCCCGGCGGACTTCATCCCGGGTTCGCCCGTCACCAACCCGCCGACCTCGCGCATTCGTGCAGCGGGCCTGGCGGTGCCGAACCTGACCACCGGCACCCGCTTTGCCGGCCCCGAAATCGCCGAGACGGTGGAAGGCGGCATCAAGGCACGCTGGGGCAAGGTGGCGTTCAACTTCGCTGCCTTCTATCAGGAACTGCGCGGCTTCCAGCAGAACGCCTTCTTCGGCACGGGCTTCTCGCTGGTGAACGCGGGCAAGCAGTCGACGATGGGCTTCGAAATCGACAGCAGCTATCGCCCGTGGCGCCCGCTCGAGCTGACCTTCGCGCTGACCTATCTGTCGCCGCTCTATGACCGGTTCGTTGGCGGCATCGGGCCGGGTGGCGTGCCGACGGACCTGTCTGGCCGCGTGCCGGCCGGCATCTCGCAGATCTATATGTCGCTGGGTGCGAACTATACGAAGACGTTCAGCAACGGCAATCGCCTGATCATCAGCAGCGATTTCCAGTATGACAGCAATGTCCAGATCAGCGACCAGTTCAACAATTTCTTCCGCGAAATTCAGAACCTCAACGCGGCGATCAGCTATCGCCTGAAGAACGGCATCGAACTGTCGATCTTCAGCCGCAACCTGCTCGATCAGCGCTTCACGACCACGGTGTTCCCGTCGGTGGCACAGGCCGGCAGCGTGTCGGGCTATGCCAACCCGCCGCGCACGTTCGGCATCACCGGGCGTTACCGCTTCTGATCGACTGATCGGGTGAGATTGGGGGCTCCCGGCGTGCCGGGGGCCCCTTTTCGTTGACCGGGCGATCAGCGCGTCAGCCGCGCCGCGTGCCAGGCGACATGCTCGGCCATGAAGGTCGAGACGAAATGATAGCCATGGTCATAGCCTGGCTGCCGGCGCAGCTTGAGTGGGATGCCGGCCGTGGCGCAGCCTGCCTCCAGCCGCTCGGGCATCAGCTGCTCGGTGAGAAACGCGTCATCGCCGCCCTGATCGACGAGCAGTTCGTCCAGGCGCGCACCGTCCTCGATCAGCGCGCACGCGTCATAACCACGCCACGATGCGCGATCCGGCCCCAGATAAGCGGCAAAGGCCCGCTGACCCCAGGGGCAGTCCATCGGCGCCACAATCGGTGCGAAGGCTGACACGCTTTTGAACCGCCCCGGACTTCTGAGCGCGATGGTCAGCGCGCCATGGCCGCCCATCGAATGGCCCATAATGCCCTGCCGTGCCATATCGGCGGGGAAGTTATCGGCAATCACCGCCGGCAGCTCGCGCTCCAGATAGGAAGCCATGCGGAAATGCGGCGCCCAGGGCGCTTGCGTCGCATCCAGATAAAAGCCTGCCCCCTGCCCCAGATCATAGCCCGGGTCATCCGCTACGCCGTCGCCGCGCGGGCTGGTGTCTGGCGCGACGAAGATCACGCCTTGCTCGGCGGCGGCGCGGGCATATTCGCCCTTTTCCATCACATTGGCGTGCGTGCAGGTGAGGCCCGACAGGAACCACAGCACCGGCAGCCGCGCGCCCGCCGCGTGCGGGGGCACGAACACCGCAAACTGCATGTCGCAACCCGTCTCCGCCGCGCCGTGGCGATAGACGCCCTGCACGCCGCCATGGCGCCGCGCAACGGAGACGGTTTCGATCATCGCCTGCGTTCAGGCCATGCGGTGCATCGCGCAAAGCTTGTTGCCGCAGGGATCGCGCAGATAGGCGAGATAGAGCTTGCCGAAGCTGCCTTCGCGCACGCCCGGCGCGTCCTCGATCGGGGTGCCGCCCGCGGCCACGCCGGCTGCGTGCCAGGCATCGGCCTGTTCCGGCGAAGACGCGGCAAAGCCGATCGTGCCACCATTGGCGTGACACGCGGGCTCGCCGTTGATCGGCGTGGTGATGATCAGCATGCCGCCATTGTGCATGTAAACCAGCCGGCCGTTATTCTCCATCGCTGGCCGGCCGCCGAGCGCGCCAATGATGGCGTCATAGAATTTGCGGGCGGCATCCATGTTATTCGTACCGAGCATGATGTGCGAAAACATTATTTCTTCCTCCTCAATAAACCACAACCGAGCGAATGCTTTCGCCGCGATGCATCAGGTCGAACGCCTGGTTGATCTCGTCGAGCGAAAGGACATGGGTGATCATCGGGTCAACGGCGATCTTTCCGTCCATGTACCAGTCGACGATCTTGGGCACATCGGTGCGCCCGCGCGCGCCGCCAAAGGCGGTACCCTTCCACACCCGCCCGGTGACGAGCTGGAAGGGCCGGGTGGCGATTTCCTTCCCGGCTTCCGCCACGCCGATGATGATGCTCTCGCCCCAGCCGCGGTGGCAACATTCCAGCGCCTGGCGCATCACCTCGGTATTGCCGGTGCAATCGAAACTGTAATCGGCGCCGCCATCGGTCAGCGCCTGGACGGCGGCGATCACTTCCGCGCTCGATTTGCCGCGCGCGTCGATGAAATCGCTCATGCCGAAGCGGCGGCCCCACTCCTCGCGCGCCGGGTTGATGTCGACCCCCACAATCCGTCCCGCGCCGGCCAGCCGCGCCCCCTGGATGACGTTGAGGCCAATGCCGCCCAGCCCGAATACCACGACATTGTCACCCACCTGCACCTTGGCGGTGTTGACCACCGCGCCCACCCCGGTGGTGACGCCGCAGCCGATATAGCAGCTGGTCTGGAACGGCGCGTCGGTGCGGATTTTCGCGACCGCAATCTCCGGCAGCACGGTGAAGTTCGAAAAAGTCGAACAGCCCATATAATGATAGACGGTCTGCCCCTTGTAGCTGAAGCGGCTGGTGCCGTCGGGCATCAGCCCCTTGCCCTGGGTCGCGCGGATCGCGGTGCACAGGTTGGTCTTGCCGCTGAGGCAGCTTTTGCACTGGCGGCATTCGGGCGTGTAGAGCGGGATCACATGGTCGCCGGGGGCAACGCTGGTCACGCCCGCGCCCACCTCGCGCACGATGCCGGCGCCTTCATGGCCCAGCACGCTGGGGAAAATCCCCTCGCTGTCCAGCCCGTCGAGCGTATAGGCATCGGTGTGGCAGATGCCCGTTGCCATGATCTCCACCAGCACTTCGCCGGCCTTTGGCCCTGCCAGATCCAGCTCGACGATCTCGAGCGGACGCTTGGCCTCGAACGCGACGGCGGCACGGGTTTTCACGGGGCATCCCCTCCTCACATGGCTTGGCAAGCGTCTTAGGAGCGCATTTGCGCCGCGCCAAGCACTGGTTGCGCGCCCTATCAGCGGGAAACTGCGTCGAGTGGTGTGGCAAAGGCGTGACAAGTGCTTGCAAGGCGCGCAGATATGGGCCGCGCTGATGCGTTGGCGCGAGTCTGGCGGTCCGGGGGCAACCGGCCGCAGTTAGGAAGGAAGCTATGGCAAAAGAGAAAAAGGCGGGGGATGCCCCCAAAACCGGTGGCATTCACGCGCCCGTCACGCCCTCGGCTGAACTTGCGGCCATTGTTGGCAGCGCCAAGCTGCCGCGCAGCGAGGTGGTGAGCAAGGTTTGGGATTACATCAAAAAGCACAACCTGCAGAACCCCGCCAACAAGCGCGAGATTCTGGCCGATTCCGCCCTCGAGAAGGTGTTCGGCAAGAAGGCCGTGACGATGTTCGAGATGAACAAGCACATCTCTGCGCATGTAAAGGCGTAGACGCCTGTACGGCTGGCGGCGGGCGCGGCGAGACCCGCCCGCCGCTCACCCGTTCTTGACTTTGATTCTTCGATTGCCGGATCGGTCGCTTGCCGCACGCAAGCAGGCCTCTATTGTCGCCTGACGCGATGGCAGGCGCCAACTGTAACTATTGTGCAACGCATCATGAGAAAGCCGCGTGTGCGAGCACCGCGATGCTTGACCCGCGCCCCCGCAACCCGGCAGGCGATAGTGCGATATTGTCATCACACCGTCATGGAGACTATCGACGATGCACGCACGCACCGGCCGCACTGCGCTGATTGCCTTTCTGCTGATGGGCACTGCCGCCACGCCCGCCCTGGCGCAGCAGCAGGCGCCCGCCGCCACCGACGAGCAAAAGCCGCAGGATGACGTCGTCGTCACCGCCCAGCGCCGTCAGGAACGGCTGCAGGACGTGCCGATCTCGGTCTCGGCGATTTCGGGCGCCCGGCTCGACGTGGTGCAGGCTGGCGGCAACGACATTCGCGGGCTGGCCGCGCGGGTGCCCAGCCTCAACGTCGAAAGCTCGTTCGGCCGCGCCTTTCCACGCTTCTTCATCCGTGGCCTCGGCAACACCGATTTCGATCTGAACGCCTCGCAGCCGGTCAGCCTCGTCTATGACGATGTGGTGCTGGAAAACCCGATCCTCAAAGGTTTCCCGATCTTCGACCTGCAGCGGCTGGAAGTGCTGCGCGGGCCGCAGGGCACGCTGTTCGGCCGCAACACGCCGGCCGGCATCGTGAAGTTCGACACGGTGCGGCCTGACCAGAAGGGCGGCTATGCGCGGCTCTCGGTCGGCAGCTATGGCACCGTCAACGCCGAAGGTGCGGCAAGCGTGAAGCTGACCGATACGCTCTCGGCGCGCGCCTCCGTGCTGTATCAGCGGCGCGGCAACTGGGTGGACAATGTCGCCACCCCGCAGCGCGGCGACCTGGAAGGCTATAGCGATTTCGCCGCCCGGCTGCAGCTGCAGTGGAAGCCGACCGACAAGCTGACCGCGCGGCTGACCGGGCAGATCCGCTCGCTCGACGGCACCGCCCGCCTGTTCCGCGCCAATCTGTTCGCGCGCGGCAGCAACGCGCTGATCGGCCTGGGCGGCCCGGGCACGCCGTTCCGCCGCGATCAGGTCCGTCAGGACGGCGTCAATTTCCAGCGCCTGCGCAACTATAATGGCGCGCTGACGGTGGACTATGATTTCGGCCCGGTCACGCTGACCTCGGTCACCTCCTACTGGAACGGCAACATCTATACCCGTGGTGATATCGACGGCGGCTTCGGCAACCAGTTCAACCAGCCGATGGGCCCGGGCTTCATTCCCTTCTCCGCCCAGACGCAGGACAATATCCCGAACCTTGACCAGTTCACCCAGGAACTGCGCATCGCGTCGAACGGTTCGGGTCCGTTCAACTATCAGGCCGGCGTCTTCTATTTCAACGAGAAGGTGCGCATCGAAACCTTCGACTTCGGCACGCCGCAGGATTTGAACCCGGCGGCAATCGCCCGCCAGCGCCAGGCCAGCGAGGCTTTCGGCATTTTCGGCTCGGCCAGCTACAAGTTCGACTTCGGCCTCACCCTGCAGGGCGGGCTGCGCTACAATGACGATACCCGCACGCTGACCGCCTCGCGGCCGGTGGACACGCGCCCGGGCTTTCTGGGCTTTGGCGGCCCGGTGCCTGAACAGCGCGCCAATGTCGGCAGCGGCGTGGTGACGTGGGATATCAGCGCCACCCAGAAAGTGAGCGACGCGGTGAACCTTTATGCCCGCGTCGCGCGCGGCTATCGCGCGCCGTCGATCCAGGGGCGCCTCGCCTTCGGCCGCACGCTGTCGGTGGCGAACAACGAACAGACGATGTCGTATGAAGGCGGCATCAAGACGGTCATGTTCGGCGGCGACCTGCGCTTCAACATCAACGGCTTCTACTTCTCGACCGACAATCTTCAGCTGACGGCGGTCGGCGGGCAGACCAATTTCACCACGCTGCTCAACGCCCGCAACGTGGATGGCTATGGCTTTGAAGCCGAGCTGGAAGCAAAGCCCATCGACCGGCTGCTGTTCACCGCCGGCGTCAGCCTGAACGAGAACCGCATCAACGACCCCAATTTGTTCGTTGCTGGTTGCGGCTCGAACTGCACAGTGCTGAACGCCCAGCGCCCGGGGGCGCCGGGCATCTTCTCGATCAACGGCAACCGCCTGCCGCAGTCGCCGCGCTGGACGGCGAACTGGACCGCCAGCTATTCGGTGCCGGTGGGGCCGGGCGACCTTTATGCCTATACCGACTGGGCCTATCGGTCGTCGGTCAACTTCTTCCTCTATCGCTCGACCGAGTATACCGGCCGCAGCCTGCTCGAAGGCGGCATGCGCGTGGGGTATAAATATGACCGGTTCGATTTCGCGGGCTTCGTGCGCAACATCACCGATGCGCAGGTGGCCGTGGGCGGCATCGACTTCAACAACCTGACCGGCTTCGTCAACGAACCGCGCATTGCCGGGTTCGAAGTGGGCGTGAAGTTCTGATCGCGGTGGGCGCGGCGGGGTTGCCTGCCGCGCCCGCTTCATGCCGGGAAGTTGGTGCCCCCGAGAGGATTCGAACCTCCGGCCTGCGGTTTAGGAAACCGTCGCTCTATCCGGCTGAGCTACGGGGGCCCGGGGCCGGACTAGTCGGCCGCCCGGATGCCGTCAATTGCAGGGTCAGCTGAGCCGTCAGTTGCGGGCGTGCGGCGGCACCACGGGTACCAGCAGCGGGGCGATCGGCACGCCTTCCTCTGCCAGTTCGCGCGCTTCTGCAGCCGTCGTCTCGCCATGGATGAGCGTGGCGGGCGCGTCGCCCAGATGCATTGCCCGGGCGCGATCGGGAAAGTCCCGCCCCACCCATTCGGACTTTTCGATCAGCCGGGCCTGCATCTCGGCCAGCGCGGCGAGCGCCGCCTGTTCGGGGCGCGGCGCCGGCCGGCTGTTGCCCTTGGCCGCGATGTTGGGCGCCATCACCGCCTTGTCGATGCTGTCGTCATTGCACACCGGGCAGGCGATCAGCCCGCGCGCGCGCTGGTCCTCATAAGCGGCAGAGGAGGCAAAGCGCGCCTCGAACACATGGGCCTGGCCGCAGCGCAGGTCGAACACGATCATGCGTGGCTGATCTCCGGGATCGGCCGGCGATGCTTCAGCACCGGCACCCGCATCCGCACATCGTCCAGCCGGGCCATATCGATGTCGGCAAAGCCCAGCCCTGCTGCCTCGCCCATGTCGAGCAGCACCTCGCCCCAGGGATCGATGACCAGCGCATGACCATAGGTGGCGCGCCCGTCCTCATGCTCCCCGGTCTGCGCAGCAGCAATGACGAAGGCGCCCGCCTCGATCGCGCGGGCGCGCAGCATCACGTGCCAGTGCGCCGCGCCCGTCGGCCGGGTGAACGCCGCCGGCACCGCCAGCAGCCGGGCACCGGCGTTGCTCAGCGCACGATAGAGATCGGGAAAACGCAGATCGTAACAGATCGACAGGCCCAGCGGCCCCAGCGGGGTGGCGGCCACCACCGCACCCTCGCCCGCGGCATAGCTGGCCGACTCGCGCCAGCTTTCGCCGGTCGGCAGATCGACGTCGAACAGGTGCAGCTTGTCATAACGCGCGCGGATCGCACCGTCCGCATCGATCACGAAGCCGCGATTGGCCAGCTTCCCGTCCGGCCGCTTCAGCGCCAGCGAGCCCAGATGCACCCAGATGCCATGCCGGGCAGCGGCGTCGCGCACCGCCGCCAGCACCGTGTCTTCCTCTTCCAGGCGCAGTTGCGCGGCGGCGCGGGCGCGATCCTGATCGACCAGGCCCGACATTTCGGGCGTAAACAGCATCGCGGCACCACCGGCTGCCGCGCCGGCAACCCCGTCCACCAGCAGGCGGGCATTGGCAGCGGGGTCGATCCCGCTCGTCATCTGCAGGACGGCAAGCTTCATCGTGCGGCGATCATTGGATCAAGCTCGCCGCGCGCCTCCAGCGCCATCAGATCGTCCGACCCGCCGACATGCTGGCCGTTGACGAAAATCTGCGGAACGGTGGTCCGCCCGCCGGACCGCGCGATCATCTCGGCCTGGCGCGGGCCGCCCAGCGTGATGTCATGCTCCTCGATCTCGACCGGCTTCTCGCCGAGCAGGCGCATCGCCCGGGTGCAATAGGGGCAGAAGGCCTTGGTGTAGATTTCAACTTTGCTCATGCTCATTGAGGTGAGAGCGCGGGCCGCGCTTGTCAATCGTCAGTCGGCCTCTGCCTCGTTCAGCACGCGAGCCCAGCACAGCGCCGTCACCCGCATGGCGCCGGCCCGGCGCAGCACCGCCGCGCACGCGGCCGTCGTCGCGCCGCTGGTATAGACATCGTCGACCAGCAACACCGCGCGCCCGTGCAGCTGCGCTGCCCCTGGCCCCGCCGCAAAGGCACGCGCCACCGCCCGGGCACGCGCGGCCGCCCCCAGCGCGCGCAGCACCGGCGTGGGCTTCGCGCGGCGCACCGCATCGTGCAGCAGCGGCCGCCCGGTCAGCCGGGCAAGTGCTGCGGCGATCAGCACCGATTGATTGAACCCGCGCCGCCACAGTCGCCAACGGTGGAGCGGCACCGGCACCAGCACGGCCTCCTCCGCCGGCACCAGCCGGGCCATGTGCCGCGCCACCGTTTCGGCAAGCGCGATATGCCCGCCATATTTCAGCCGCATCACCACCGCGCGCGAGATATCGTCATAGGCGACGGCGGCCAGCACGCCATCGATCGGCGGCGGGCGCACCGTGCAGCGGGCGCACATCGCCCCTTCCCCCCGCGAAATGCTGAACGGCGTCTGGCACGCCGCGCACCAGGGCGGGGCGAGAAAGCGCAGTTGCGACCAGCAGCCGGCGCAGAAATGATGGTCGGCCGCCGCCACGGCGCCGCAGCCCGGGCAGCGCGGCGGCAGCGCGGCATCGAGCGCGAGGTTGAGCGGCATCAGGGCGTTGCGCCAGATCACGCCCCCCTTGTCGCGCGCGGGCCGGCGCGCCACAAGCGGCGGCGTGACCGCTCCGCTCATTTTCGATCCGCGCGTGCGCCGGCTCCGGCGCGACCGTGCCGCTGCCGGCTATGCCGCGCATGATTTCCTCCACGCCTTCATGCTCGACGGGCTGATGGACCGGCTGGCGATGGTGCGGCGCGACTTTGCCGATGTGCTCGATCTGGGCTGTTTCGACGGGCGGCTGGCGGCACCCCCCGGCGCGCGCGTCGCGCGGCTGGACCCGGGCTTCGCCTTTGCCCGCATGGCAGGCGGGGTTCAGGGGGCGGAAGACGCCTTGCCCTTCGCCGATGCCAGTTTCGACCTGATCGTCTCCGCCGGCGTGCTCGACATGGTGAACGACCTGCCCGGTGCGCTGGCGCTCGCGCGGCGGGTGCTGCGCCCGGACGGACTGTTGCTGGCGGCGTTTGCGGGTGCGGGCAGCCTGTCGACGCTGCGCGCGGTGCTGCGCGAGGCGGAAGGCGACCGGCCCGCCGCGCGGCTCCACCCGCAGGTGGACGTGCGCGCCGGCGGCGACCTGTTGCAGCGCGCGGGCTTTGCCCTGCCGGTGGCGGACAGCGAAACGCTGACCGTGCGCTATCGCAGCCTGGGCCGCCTGCTTGACGATCTGCGCGGGATGGGGGCCAGCAATGCGATGCCGGGGCGGGCGCCGCTCACCCGAGCAACGCTCGCCCGCGCCGCCGCCGGCTTTGCCGCACGCGCCGATGCGCAAGGCAGGACCGAGGAGCGCTTCGAGATCATCTTCCTGACCGGCTGGGCCCCTGCCCCCGGCCAGCCGCAACCGGCAAAACGCGGCAGCGCCACGACCTCGCTTGCCGCTGCGCTGAAGCCCAAGAGCTAGCCGCGGTTTCAGCTACGCTGAACAAATGATCTAGATCAGCGCCTCGAGCAGGCCGATCAGCGGGCGGTCGGCGGGCGGCATCTCAAGCCCATGCATGTCGAGCGGGCGCACCCAGCGCAGGCCGCTTGCCTCCACCGCGCGGGGCACGCCCTGCCACTTGCGGCACACGAACAGCAGCAGCAGCAGGTGCCGGTCTTCCAACGGCGCGCTGGCAAAGGTGGCCGGCGCCAGGCACGCCTCGCTGACCGAGATGCCCAGTTCCTCCGCCAGTTCGCGGATCAGCGCTTCCTCGGGCGTTTCGCCGGGTTCGATCTTGCCGCCGGGAAATTCCCATAGCCCGGCCATCTGCTTGCCCGGCGGTCGCTGCTGCAAAAGCACCCGCCCGTCGCCATCGACCAGCGCAGCCGCGACCACCGGGAAAAGCACGGTATTGGCCAACGTCGCGGCAGTTTTTGACATGGCGTTAACCTCCGGCAGCCTAACGACGCGCGTCGGCGGACAAAATGCAACCCGCTCAGCGCGCCTGTCGGCGATCGGCGTGGCAACTGCAAGAGGCCGTCGCTGCGGCCGGCGATAAGGTGGCGAAGGTGGCGCGACGACCGCCAATACAGTCGAGCCAAAAAATTGATGGCTGACATGCCGTTAACCCTGACCGATCAACCCTTTTTCAACTTTCCCCCATTATTTCAGGTGTCGCTGGACCGGGGGGTTTTATCCGGTCGGCCGGGAATGAAGCTATCAACTGGAGACCGGAAAAATGCAGACCATCCGCAAGTTCATCAAGAACAACAAGGGCGCGACCGCCATCGAATACGGCCTGATCGCCGCGCTGATCGCCGTCGCCGCCATCGCCGCGATGCAGGGCCTGGGCAACCAGCTCCGCACGACCTTCAGCAACGTTTCGTCGAACATGCGCGCTTCGTAAGCTTCTCCCAGCTTACGCGTAGCCAGAAAGGGGCGGTGGTCTTTCGGGATCGCC
Organism: Sphingomonas sp.; assembly: GCF_019746015.1. Lineage (GTDB taxonomy): Bacteria > Pseudomonadota > Alphaproteobacteria > Sphingomonadales > Sphingomonadaceae > Sphingomonas. The sequence goes on from NZ_JAIESM010000035.1 coordinate 123,284, forward strand.
GCCCTTTTTAAACCGCAGGAGCAGTTATGGTTAAGCGCATCCGGAACTTCATCCGCAATCAGCGCGCCGCAACCGCCATTGAATATGGCCTGATTGCTGCCCTGATCGCGGTTGCCGCGATCGCCGCGATGCAGGGCGTCGGCAACGCAACGCGCCGCACGTTCAGCAACGTGCAGAGCAATATGCGCGCGTCGTAAGACGAGCGACTAGAGCCGGCCGATCGCAAGAAATTTGCGGCGGCGTTCGTTGATCAACTGGGCCCGGTTGAGGCCCTTCAGATCGGCGAGCGCCGCCGCAATGGCATCGCCCAGTGCGTTCATCGCGCCAACCGGATCGCGCTGCGCCCCGCCGACCGGCTCGGGCACGATGGTGTCGATCACCCCCAGCGACAGCAGATCCTGCGCGGTAACCCGCATCGCCTCGGCGGCATCGGCGGCCTTCTCCGCCGTGCGCCACAGAATCGAGGCGCAGCCTTCGGGCGAAATCACCGAATAGACGGCGTGTTCGAACATCAGCACGCGGTTGCCCGTGGCCAGCGCGACTGCGCCGCCCGAGCCGCCCTCGCCCACCACCGCCGCCACCATCGGCACGCCAAGTGCCAGGCATTGCTCGGTCGACCGGGCAATCGCCTCCGCCTGGCCGCGCTCTTCCGCCTGAATACCGGGGAATGCCCCCGACGTGTCGACCAGCGTGATCACCGGCAGACCGAAGCGGTCAGCCAGCTTCATCAGCCGGATCGCCTTGCGATAGCCCTCGGGCTTACCCATGCCGAAATTGTGGCGGATACGGCTGGTGGTATCGTCGCCCTTTTCATGGCCGATCACCATCACCCGCATGCCGCGAAACCGCGCCAGACCGCCCAGGATCGCCTGATCATCGGCAAAGGCGCGGTCGCCGGCGAGCGGCATGAAATCGGTGAACAGCCGCGAGATGTAATGCTTGAAGTGCGGCCGGTCCTGATGGCGGGCGACAAGGGTCTTCTGCCACGGTGTCAGCCGCGCATAGGTATCACGCAGCAGCCGGTCAGCCTTTGCCTCCAGCCGGGCAACTTCGGCATCGATGTCGACCGCGCCGCCCTGTGCAGTGGCGCGCAGATCGGCGATGCGCGCCTGCAGCTCGGCAATGGGTTTTTCGAAATCGAGGTAAATGGCCATGAGGGCGCCCCGGTTAGGCCGCCGGCGCGCCGTCGTCAACGGCTGGGGCATCGGCAAGCGGGTGCCGCTGGTTCACCAGCTCCACCAGCCGGCGGCTGTCGACATGGGTGTAGATTTCGGTCGTGGCGATATCGGCATGGCCCAGCATCATCTGCAGGGCGCGCAAATCCGCGCCGCCTTCCAGCAAATGCGTGGCAAAGGCGTGGCGCAGCACATGCGGGCTGACGCGTTCGGGCGGTACCCCGGCGGCGGCGGCGAGCAGTTTAAGCAGCTGATAGAGCCGGATGCGCGACAAATGCCCGGCGCCGCTGGGGAACAGCCATGGCCCGGCCGGCACATGCGCGCGCCAGGCGGCAATGGCGGCACGTGCCCGGTCCGAAATCGGCACCAGCCGTTCCTTGCCGCCCTTGCCCTTCAGGATGAGGAAGGGCTGATCGGGCTTCAGCGCCGCGCGCGGCAGGCTGACCAGCTCGCTGGCGCGCAGGCCCGATCCGTAGAGCAGCTCAACCAGAGCGGCGAGCCGCAGGTCGCGCGGATCGGGCGGATCGCGTGCCAGCCGCGCGGCGATGGCGGCGAATATCGCCTCGACGTCGCCATGGCTCAGAACCTTGGGCAGCGCGCGCGCGGTGCCCGGGCGGGGCAGTGCCTCGGCCGGGTCGTCGGCGCGGTGGCCCTCCTCAGCCAGGAAGGCGAAGAAGGCCCGCAGCGCCGATGCCTTGCGCGCCACGGTCGCGCGCGCCAGATCGTCCCACCCGGCGGACAGGCGCCGTAGTGCGGCCGCATCCGCCCCGGCCAGCGCCCCGCCGAGCGCCTCCGACGCCAGCCGCAGGTCGGTGGCATAGGCGGCGAGCGTGTTGCGCGCGGCGCCGCGTTCCGCGCTCAGCATTTCCAGAAACCGCTCGATCAGCGCCGCGTCGCCCTGCCCGCTCAAAGCCGGGTCAGCGCCTCTGCCGCCATCATCCGCGCCTCCCCGTCCAGCCCGGTGCGGTGCATCGCGGCGATGATGTGATAGAAGTATTCGGGCGCCACGCCGTGCCAGTTGGGCGTCTGCATGCCCAGCGCCGCCAGCAACAGCACCGTGCCCGGCTGGTTGGCCATGGCCGCCCGGTCGATTGCCCGCGTCCAGGCGTCCACGCGACCCAGATCGACCGAAAGATCGCCGGCGAGCGTCTGCACCGTGCCTTCATCGATGCGGCCGAGCCCGGCCAGCGCGGCAAAGAACATCTGCCGCTTGTGCGCCAGCGCCCCGGCGGTGCCGCCGCGATAGGACCGCACATCGGCGCGGCTGTAGCGCCGGTCCATCGATTCATCGGCCAGCGCGAGCATCGCCCAGCCCTCGCTGCCGCGATCGACCGTTGACCACCAGGCGAGCGCCGGCGACGCCAGCCCCGCGCTCAGCATCGATGCGATCAGCCGCTCGCGCGCATCATCGCGCGCCGGGGGCAGCTCGGCGGCGGCGCGCGCCGTCAGGATCAGCCGGGCATAGCGCGCGCGGGCGCCGGTCGGCTCGTCCCACAGCTGGGTCATCACCGCGAGCCGGCGTGCGCGGTCAGCATCGACATAGGCCGTGCGCAGGTCGCGCGCGATGGCGGACTCGGCACTGGCCAGATCTTCGGTCGCTTCGATCTCGCCATACAGATCGACCAGCGCGGCGCTGGAGAGCACGCCTTGCGCGGCGGCGAAATCGGCCGATCCGGCGCGCTCGCGCGGCGTCCACATCGGCGCCTGCGCGCGCCAGAACTGGACGCGGGGCGAAACGGTGGCGAACAGCTCGTCGGGAATCTTCTCCCCCGTCGCCACTGCCAGGCCATAGCGCCAGGCGCTCAGCTGGCTGACGCCGGCCCACTCGATGGTGACGGCGCCGCGCTTGCCGGCCATGCCGACCAGCTTGTCGGCCAACAGCACGTCGACGTCGCGCCCGCGGCTGCGGCGCAGCGCGGCAATGCCACTGCTCGCGCCCGGCTGACCCGACAGCACCTTGCAGAGCGAGTCGATCGCCACCCAGGCGCCCTCGCGCGAAATCTTCAGCGCGTCAGCGGTGATCGGGCACAGCATCGCCGGGTCGCCAGTCGCCAGTGCAGCCTGCAACGCCGCGTCGCGCATTTTGGGCGTGTAATTGTCGGTATCGACCGCCTCGACCAGCGCGCGCGCGACCACGCTTTCGCCCATGCGCACCAGCAGCCAGGCACGTTCCGCCGCGAAGTCTGCGCCGTTGACGCCCGCCGGCGTTTCGATCCGCGAGGCAAGCGCGCGGCGCAGCGCGATCGACAGCCAGCGCGACGGCACGGGCGCATCGAGCTGCGCCATCAGCGATTCAAGATAGCGGCCATTGGCGCCGGCAAAGGCATTGGCGGCCATGCCGCCCTCACCCGGCCCGACCAGCCCCACCCGGTCCAGCGAGCGGCGCGCATAGGCGGGCAGTTCATATTGCGCGAGCAACGCCGGGTCCGGCGGCGGCAGCGGCAGCGCGTCGGCCACATTATTGCCCAGCACGCCGGACAGATCGACCGGTTCCCCCTCCACCGGCCGGCGCACGGGCGCGGCCTGCTGGCCGGGCGCGGGCGTGGGCGCTGGCGTTGCCGCTGGTGGCGGCGTCTGCTCGTTGAAGCCCGGCGGCAGGATCGATTCCGGCCGTTCCTGTGCCAGCGCCGGCAGCACCGCCGCGCCCGCCAGTGCCAGCGCGATCAGGGCAGCCTTATTTCTGGAGGTCGGCAAGCGGCACAACCTTTTCCACGCGCTTCAACGGCTTTTCGCTGTTGCGGCTGGCCAGCAACGCCATGCCGCCACCGATCAGCCCCAATGCCACCACCGCGATCACCACTATCCGCACGATCCGCCACCCATGAAAAACAACGTCATAACCGCGCACCGCTTTTGCGGAGCGTCCATCGCCGCTGTATAGCCCTTCGCGTGATGTTGCAAAATCGTTCGAACGGGGAATGGCAGGGCAAGCCGATTGTGCTGGTCGGGCTGATGGGGGCGGGCAAGTCCACCGTCGGGCGCCGCCTTGCGCAGCGGCTCGGCCTGCCCTTTGTCGATGCCGATGTGGAGATCGAGGCGGCCGCCGCGATGACCATCGCCGAAATCTTCGACCGGTTCGGCGAACCCTATTTCCGCGATGGCGAGCGGCGGGTGATCGCGCGACTGATCGACGGCACGCCCAAGGTAATCGCCACCGGCGGCGGTGCCTTCATGCAGGAAGAGACGCGCCGGCTGATTCTGGACCAAGCCATCGCCATCTGGCTCGACGCAAGCCCTGAGGTGCTGGCCAGCCGGGTGCAGCGGCGTGACACCCGGCCGCTGCTGCGCAACCGCGACGCGGGCGAGGTGCTGCGCGAGCTCGCCGCCAAGCGCAACCCGGTGTATGCGATGGCGCCGATCCGCGTTTCCAGCCATCATGCGCCGCATGAGGCAACCGTGCGCGCCATTCTGAAAGCCATTGGCGCATGACGACGGTCGAGGTGGCGCTGGGCGCGCGCAGCTATGATGTGCGGATCGGGGCCGGGCTGCTCGCTGATGCGGCGCGCCATCTGGCGCCGCTGGCGCGCGGGCGGCTGGTGGTGGTGCATGATGGCGCGGTGGGTGCGCATCTGGAGACGCTGCGCACCGCGCTGGCCGACGCGGGCGTTGCCGTCGCGCCGATCGCCATTCCCCCCGGTGAGAGCAGCAAGAGCTGGGCGATGCTCGAAAGCCTGTGCGAACAGCTGCTCGGCCATGGCGTCGAGCGCGGCGACCATGTCGTGGCACTGGGCGGCGGGGTGGTGGGCGACCTGACCGGCTTTGCCTGCGCGATCATCAAGCGCGGCTGTCGCTTCGTGCAAATCCCGACCACGCTGCTGGCGCAGGTCGATTCGTCGGTGGGCGGCAAGACCGCGATCAACGCGCGGGCCGGCAAGAACCTGATCGGCGCGTTCCATCAGCCAGCGCTGGTGCTGATCGACCCCGGCACGCTTGCCACGCTGCCCCCGCGCGAGCTGCGTGCCGGCTATGCGGAGGTGGTGAAATACGGGCTGATCGACGATGCCGGCTTCTTCGCCTGGTGCGAGGCGAACGGCGCGGCTCTGCTGGCGGGCGATGCGACGCTGCGCACGCAGGCGATTGCCCATTCGGTCGCGGCCAAGGCACGCATCGTCGCCGCCGACGAGCATGAGACCAACGGCACGCGCGCGCTGCTCAACCTTGGCCACACCTTCGGCCATGCGCTGGAGGCGGAGACAGGCTTTTCCGACCGGCTGCTGCATGGCGAGGCGGTTGCCGCCGGCATGGCGCTGGCCTTTGCCTATTCGGCGCGGCGCGGACTTTGCCCGGCGGAGGCGGCCGCGCGCGTTGCCGCCCATCTGCGCGCGGTCGGCCTGCCCGCCAGCCTGGCCGAGGCGGGCGTGACGGCACCGGGCGCAGCACTCGTCGCGCATATGCGCCACGACAAGAAAATGGCAGGCGGCACCCTGCCCTTCCTGCTCGCCCGCGGCATCGGCCAGACCTTCCTCGATCGCTCGGTCGACCTGCCTGATGTGGCCACCTTCCTAGACGATCAGCGCTGAGCAGGCGGCTGCCGGCACGTTCAGCCGCGCCAGGCGCTCCACGCCAGCCACAGCCAGCCGCCGATCATCAGCGCGCCGCCAACCGGCGTGATCGCGCCCAGCCAGCGCGGCAGGCCCAGCGCCATCAGGTACAGCGTGCCCGCGAACAGCGCGCCGCCGCCCAGCATCACCCAGCCGGCCCCGCGCGCGCCCAGCTGTGCGGCGACCAGCGCGGCGACGGCGTGGATCAGCTGATACTGGCCGCCGGTGCGCAGCCATTCGGCGGCCTTGCCCTCCGCCCCATGCGCGCCGAACGCGCCGGCGGCGACGGCGAGCGCGCCGGAAAGCGCCGCGAACAGGACCAGCGGGTTCATCCCTCGCCCTGCCCCGCGTCGATCGCATCGGCCAAGGTCTTGTGCGTGAAGATGTTTTCCATGTCGGCGCGGATATCGCCGCTTGCGGCCTGCGCCTTCAGCCGCAAAGCGTCGCGGCGGCGATATTCGTCCTCGGTGCGCTGCACCTGCTCGGAATCGACACCGAGCGTATCGAGCGCGGCGCGCGCCATCACCACCGCCGATTCGAACACTTCGCGCACCGTGCCGGTCAGCGGCGCCCCGTCCAGCCGCATCACGCTGCGCCGGTCATAGGCACGCGCAAAGATCGCCGCCTGCGGAAAGGCATGGTGCACGGCGTCGATCAGCTCGCGGTTCAGCACATCGCCATCGATGCAATAGGCGATCAGCTGCACATCGGCAGCGCCGGCCTGCCGCAGCAGGTCGAGCCGGGTGCCGTCGCCGAAATAGACCTTCATGCCGAAATCGGCGGCGACCTGAATCTGCTCGGGCTTGCTGTCGATCACGGTGGTGGCGATGCGCTGCCCGATCAGCATCTGCGCCACCGTCTGGCCGAAGCGGCCATAGCCGATGACGAGCGCGCTGGCGCCGTCGGCGACCGGCGCATCCAGCCCCTCCACCTTGGCCACCGGCGGCGCCAGCACGCGCGCGGTGAACGCCATCAGGAAGGGGGTGGTCGCCATGGACAGCGTGACGATGGCGCCGAACAGGCTGGCCGCCTCCGGTGCGATCAGCAGCGCGTGCTGCGCCTGGTTGAACAGCACGAAGCCGAACTCGCCGCCCTGGCTGAGCAGCAGCCCCAGCTTCAGCGCGCTGCGCCACTGCATGCGGAAAATGAGGCCAATGCCCGCGATGATCAGCGCCTTGGTCACGATCAGCAGCACCGCCATCGTCACCACGAACACCGGCCGCGCGGCGATGGCGCCCAGGTCCAGCATCATGCCGACCGACAGGAAGAACAGACCCAGCAGGATCGAGCGGAACGGGTCAACATCCGCCTCCAGCTCATGGCGATAGGGGCTGTCGGCCAGCATCACGCCGGCCACGAACGCGCCGAGCGCGGTCGACAGGCCCAGCGACTGCATCACGGTTGCGCTGGCGATGACCGTGAACAGCGCGGCGAACACGAACAGCTCGCGCTCACCCAGATTGCCAATCAGCCGGAACAGCGGGCGCAGCAAAAAGCGCCCGGCCAGCACCAGCCCCGCCACCGCGAGCACGGTATAGACCGCGAGCAGCCAGCCCGGCGCCGCCCCCGCCGGCGCGGGCGCGCGGCTCAAAGCGGCAATGATGGTGATGAGCGGCACGATCGACAGATCCTGGAACAGCAGGATCGAAAAGGCGCGCTCGCCAAAGGGCGTGCGCAACCGCCCGGCCGATTGCAGCATCGGCAGCACCTGCGCGGTGGAAGACAACGCCAGCGGCAGCGCGACCGCCAGCGCCGCTGTCGGCGAGAAGCCGGCAATCGCCCAGACAACGCCGGTCAGCGCCAGCGCACAGGCCGCCACCTGCAGCGCGCCCAGCGCGAAAATCTCCTGCCGCAGCCGCCACAGCCGGCCCGGGTTCAGCTCCAGCCCGACCACGAACAGCAGCAGCGTGATGCCCAGTTCGGCGACCCCGCGCTTTTCCTCGACATCGCCCACCCAGCCCAGCCCCTGTGGTCCGACCAGCGCACCGGCGACCAGAAAGGCCAGCGTCGCCCCCAGCCCCAGCCGCCGGAACAGCAGCACGAACGCCAGCGCAACGCCCAGCAGCACGGCCACATCCCGGAGCGTGGAAACGGTCATGCCGCCTGCCGCCCGTCGGCCGCGCGGGCAGCCGCTTCCGCCACCGCTTCAAACGCCAGCCGGATCGAGGCATGGCGCGCATGGTGCGGCAGCGCGGGCGTGAAAATCTCCAGCCCCGGCCAGTCGGGGCACGGCCCCTGCCCGGCCAGCCACGCGGCAAGGCCGTCGCGCACCGCCGCCAGCGCCGCCGGCGTCTGGCCGATGGCATGGGCGGCCATCAGCGTGGACGATGCCTGCCCCAGCGCGCAGGCCCGCACCAGCAGGCCCAGCGCCGCCACGCGCCCGTCCGGTGCCAGATCGACATCCACCGTCACCCGGCTGCCGCAGACGGGTGAGCGCTTTTCCACCGTCGCCATCGGCTGGGCCAGCCGCTGGTCGGGCACTGACGCGGCCAGCCGCAGAATTTCGGTGTTGTAGAGCGTGGTCATCGCGCCGCCTGCCGGTCTGGCGCAGGGGCAGTTTCATTGCCGAGCACCGGCTCGCCGCGACGGCGCCGGTCGACAAAGTCGGCGACGCCTGCACTCGTTACCTTCAGCAGCGGATAGGTGCGCGACTGGGTGATCCAGTTCGGCCGGCGCAGCGGCCCGCCATAAGCGGTGTCGATGACCAGCACGACCAGCAGGAACAACAGGCTGGCAAAGATCAGCCCCTTCAGCCCGCCAAAGCCGAAGCCCAGCGCGCGGTCGACCGGCCCCAGCACCGAGGTGCGCGTGCGTCGCCCGATCGACACCGCCACCCAGCGCCCGCCAAAATAGGTGAGGCCCGCAATCACCACGAAGGCCAGCACCGCTGCGCCCGCCTCGGTGCCGATCAGCCCGGTCAGCAGCATCGTCACCGGCCCCTGCAGCACACTGAGCGCCAGCACCATGAACAGCCACGCCATCAGCGACAGCACCTCGGTAACGAAACCGCGCCACGCGCCGAGGCCGGCCGCGCCGACGATCAGCACCAGCACGATAATGTCCAGCGCGGTCAGTCCCATCATCCGTCCCACGGCCCCGTCACGGCCCCCAACATGGGGGCGCGCGCCGCGGTTGGCTAGCCACGGCCGAGCAGATGGTCAACGACATGGCCCAGCGTGCGAAAACCGTTGAGGCACATCGCCCCACCATCCGCAACGCTGGCCGGCACCATCGCCTGGGTAAAGCCCAGCTTGGCCGCCTCCTTCAGCCGCAAGGCAGCATGGGCGACGGGGCGGATTTCGCCCGACAGCGCCACCTCGCCAAAGGCAATGGCCGCGACGGGCACCGGCCGTTCGCTGAGCGCGGAAACCAGCGCGGCCGCCACCGCCAGATCGGCCGCCGGGTCCTGCACGCGATAGCCGCCGGCGATGTTCAGATAGACCTCGGCGCTGGAAAAGCTCAGGCCACAGCGTGCCTCCAGCACCGCGAGCAGCATCGCCAGCCGGCCCGAATCCCAGCCGACCACCGCGCGCCGCGGCGTGGCGCCGCTGGCCAGCCGCACCACCAGCGCCTGAATCTCGACCAGCACCGGCCGCGTGCCTTCCAGTGCTGGAAAGACGATGGTGCCGCTCACCCCCTCGTCCCGCTGCGTCAGGAACAGCGCGCTGGGGTTGCTCACCTCGCTCAAGCCGCTGTCATCCATGGCGAAAACGCCGATCTCGTCAGTGCCGCCGAAGCGGTTCTTGATGGCGCGGAGCAGGCGGTACTGGTGGCTGCGTTCGCCCTCGAAGCTCAGCACCGTGTCCACCATATGCTCCAGAACGCGCGGGCCGGCGATGCTGCCATCCTTGGTGACATGGCCCACCAGCACCAGCGCGGTGCCGCGTTCCTTGGCAAAGCGGATCAGCTCCTGCGCGCACGCCCGCACCTGGCTCACCGTGCCGGGCGCGCCCTCGATCACGTCCGAATGCATCGTCTGGATCGAATCGATCACCAGCAGCCGGGGTGCCGGCCCCGCCGACAGCGTGGTGAGGATGTCGCGGGTGGAGGTTGCCGCCGCCAGCTGCACCGGCGCTGCCCCCAGCCCCAGCCGGCGGGCGCGCAGCCGCACCTGATCCGCTGCCTCCTCGCCCGAGACATAGGCGACCAGATGGCCCGCCGTTGCCAGCCGCGCCGCCGCCTGCAGCAGCAGGGTCGACTTGCCGATGCCGGGGTCGCCACCGATCAGCGTGGCCGATCCTTCGACCAGCCCGCCGCCCAGCGCCCGGTCAAGCTCGGCAATGCCCGTCGCCAGCCGATCCGGCAGCGCAACATCGGTGTCGAGCGGCACCAACGCGATCGGCTGGCCGCCGCTGCGCAGATGGTGTTTGGCCTGAAACGGCGTGGCGGCGGCCTGCGCCTCTTCCGCCAGCGTGTTCCAGGCGCCGCAATCGGTGCACTGCCCCGCCCAGCGGTGCGACACCGAGCCGCACGCCTGGCAGACATAGCGTTTCTGAAGCTTGGCCATGGCCTCTGCTTAACGGAACACAAACGGAACGCAAGCCATGTGCGGGGTAATTGCCTAGCCTTTGGCGGCCAAGCCCGCTATCCGCCGCGCCCATGCACGCTTCCCAACTGCGCATCGCCCTGTTCAGCGGCAATTACAATTACGTTCGAGACGGCGCGAACCAGGCCCTCAACCGATTGGTCGGCCATCTGCTGAGCCAGGGGGCGACGGTGCGCGTCTATTCGCCGACGACCAAGACCCCCGCTTTCCCGCCGACCGGCGATCTGGTCGATGTGCCGGCTTTGGGCGTGCCGGGGCGCGGCGAGTATCGCCTGGCGATAGGCCTGCCGGCCAAGACCCGGCGCGATCTGGAAAGCTTTGCACCGAACATGGTGCATTTGTCCGCGCCCGACATTCTCGGCCACCGCGCGCTCAGCTGGGCACGGCGCCACGGCGTGCCGGCGGTCGCCTCGGTGCATACGCGGTTTGACACTTATGTCGCATATTACGGGCTGGGTTTTCTTGCCCCTGCCGCACGCGCAATCCAGCGCCGCTTCTACCGCCGCTGCGACGCGATCCTCGCGCCTGCGCCCTCGATGGCAGAAATCCTCCGCGCCGAACGGATGAATTTCGACATCGGCATCTGGTCGCGCGGGGTGGACCGGCACATCTTTACCCCCGCCGCGCGATCGCTGCCCTGGCGGCGCGAGCTGGGCATTGCTGACGACGCCTTCGTCATCGGCTTTCTGGGCCGGCTGGTGCTCGAAAAAGGGCTGGGCGTGTTCGCCGAGGTGATCGCCGAGCTGGAACGGCGCGGCGTGAAGCACCGGGTGATGGTGATCGGCGAAGGGCCGGCGCGCGGCTGGTTTGCCGAGCGCGTGCCGGGGGCCGTATTCACGGGGTTTCAAAGCGGCGCCGATCTGGGCCGCGCGGTTGCCAGCATGGACGTGCTGTTCAACCCCAGCACCACCGAGACGTTCGGCAATGTCACGCTGGAAGCGATGGCCTGTGCGGTGCCGGTGGTGGCGGCGATTGCCACGGGCACGTCGAGCCTGGTGGAGCATGGCGTCAACGGCCGGCTGGCCGAGCCGGAAGACGTGAACGGCTATGCCAACGCACTGCAGGCCTATGCCGAGGATCGCGACCTGGCCGATTCGGACGGGCTGGCCGGCGAGGCCAAATCCCATGCCTATGGCTGGGACGCGATCAACCAGGCGGTGCTCGACAAATATCTGGAGGTGATGGCGCGCCGCGGGCTCTGACGGCGCGCCATCCCCGGTTCAGCCCAGCCGCTCGATCTTCTGTGCGGCCTCGTCGATCAGCGCGACGATCGCGTGCAGCTTGTCGGTCGTCATGTCGCCGAAATGCTGCTTGTGCATCAGCACGTGGCGCAGATTGTTCATGGCGCGGCGGATCGACTCGCTGTCGGTCCGCGCCCGATCCTCGCCAAGCTCGGCCAGGCGCGCCATCAGCGAGGCGACCTCCTCGGCGCGTTCGGCCAGATGGGCGCGGCCGTCATCCGTCGCCGCATATTGCTTCTTCGCGCCCTCGCTCTGCTGTTCGGCGATCAGCCCCATGTCGCCCAGCAGGGTGAGCGTGGGATAGACCACGCCGGGGCTCGGCGCATAGGCGCCCTTGGTCATCTCCTCGATCTCGCGGATCAGGTCATAGCCGTGGCGTGGCGCGTCGGCGATCAGCTTAAGCAGCACCAGCCGCAGCTCGCCACCGTCGAACACCCGCCGGCGCATGCGCGCGCCGACCATGTCCGGCCCGGCTTCCCAGCTGAATTCGAACGGACCCCAGCGACGCGAGCCACGCCGACCGCTGAATTCGGGGCCGCAGCCCCCCATGTTGAAGCCATAGATCATTGCAACCTCCATAGATCGTGATAGTTCCAAGATATATCGTGATAATCCTTCCGCAAGGGGCTTGGGCGAAAATTGATGCCCGCTTATGCTCGCGCCGATGGAAGACCTGTTCGGCCCCGCGCCCGAGACACCCGCCGCCCCGCCGGCCGCCGACGCGCCGCTGGCCGAACGGCTGCGGCCGCGCTCGCTGGGCGATGTCGTCGGCCAGGAACATCTCACCGGGCCGGAGGGTGCCATTGGCCGCATGGTCGCCGCCGGGCGGCTATCGTCGATGATCCTGTGGGGGCCGCCGGGCACGGGCAAGACCACCATCGCGCGGCTGCTGGCGCAGGCAGTCGGCCTGCGCTTCGTGGCGCTGTCGGCGGTGTTCTCCGGCGTGGCCGAGCTGAAAAAGGCCTTTGCGGAGGCGCGCACGATGGCCGGCGCGGGGCAGCGCACCTTGCTGTTCGTGGACGAAATCCACCGCTTCAACCGGGCGCAGCAGGACGGCTTTCTGCCCTATGTCGAGGATGGCACCGTCATTCTGGTCGGCGCGACGACGGAAAACCCCTCGTTCGAGCTTAACGCAGCACTGCTCAGCCGCGCGCAGGTGCTGATCCTCCACCGGCTGGGCGCGGACGCGCTGGCGACGCTGCTCGCGCGCGCGGAAAGCGTGGAGGGGCGCCCACTGCCGGTGACCGAGCCGGCGCGCGCGGCGCTGATCGCCTCTGCCGATGGCGATGGACGCTTCCTGCTCAACCAGGCCGAAACGCTCTATTCGGTGGCCCTGCCCGCGCCGCTCGATCCGGCCGGGCTCGGCGCCTTTCTGCAGCGCCGCGTCGCGGTGTACGACAAGGACCGGGAGGGGCATTACAACCTCATCTCCGCGCTGCATAAATCGATGCGCGGCTCCGACCCGCAGGCCGCGCTTTACTATCTCGCGCGGATGCTGGTGGCGGGGGAAGAGCCGCTTTACGTGCTGCGCCGCATCACCCGCTTCGCCAGCGAGGATATCGGCCTGGCTGACCCGCAGGCGCTGGTGCAGTGCCTGGCCGCCAAGGACGCCTATGACTTTCTGGGCAGCCCCGAAGGCGAACTGGCGATCGCGCAGGCCTGCCTCTATTGTGCGACCGCGCCCAAATCGAACGCGGCGTACACAGCGCAGAAGGCGGCATGGAAGGCGGCGCGCGAGACGGGCTCGCTGATGCCGCCCGCGCATATTCTGAACGCGCCGACGCGGCTGATGAAGGACATCGGCTATGGCAAAGGCTATGCCTATGACCATGATGCGGAGGCGGGCTTTTCCGGCGCCGATTACTGGCCGGCGGAAATGGCGCCGCAGACATTCTATCAGCCCGTCGATCGCGGCTTTGAGCGCAAGATCGCCGAACGGCTGGCCTATTGGGAGGGGTTGCGACGTGCGAAAGATTCTACCGATCCTGGCGCTTAGCGCGGCACTGGCGGGGGCTGCGCAGGCGCAGACGCCGGCGCCCAACCCTTATCAGCGGGCAGTGGCGGCGGGATACAAGGCGGCGTTCACCTGTTCGGGCCTGTTCATCGCCGGGCGCAGCGAGGCGCAGCTGGCGGCCGACGAGTTCAAGGGCATCTATCCCGAATATCAGGCGCTGGTCGATACGCTGAGCACACGGGTGGACCGCGCCCGGGGTCTGGTGACGGTGGCCTTTGCCGACGATCTGCCGCCGCGTGTCGCGCGCTGGCGCCCGGGCACCGGCTGCGCCACCCTGCCCATCGGTGCCGCCGTGCCCGAGACTGGCACCCAGCCCGCCCCCATCCCCGGCCCGGCGCCCGGCCTGTGGCCGCTGGGCGACGCGCTGCCCCGCATCGCCTTTGCCGAGCTGCCCTCGGTCGAGCGGGCAATGGCCGGCGCCTATCAGGGCAAGACCACCGGCATCGTCGTCGTCCATCGCGGGCGGATGATTTCGGAACGCTATGCGCCGGGCTTCGGCCCGTTCACCGCGCAGCGCACCTGGTCGGTAGCCAAGAGCATTACCGGCACGCTGGCCGGCATTGCCGTGCGCGAGGGGGTGATTGCGACCAGCACCCCCGCCCCCATCCCCGCCTGGCGCACGCCGGGCGATCCGCGCGCCGCGATCACGATCGACCAGTTGCTGCGCATGGCGAGCGGCCTGCACAGCGCCACCGCCGGCAACCGCACCGATGCGCTCTATTTCGGCGGCACGGCGGTGGATGAAGAAGCCGTGCAATGGCCGCTGGAAGTGCGGCCCGGCAGCCGTTTCCGCTATGCCAACAATGATATCGTGCTGGCGATGCTGGCGCTGCGCACCGCGCTTGGTGAGGCGCGCTACGCCGATTACCCGGCCCGCGCGCTGTTCAGCCGCATCGGCATGCGCCACACCGTCGCCGAGACGGACTGGCGCGGCAATTACGTCTCGTCGAGCCAGGTCTGGACAACAGCACGCGATCTGGCGCGGTTCGGCCTGCTCTATCTGAACGACGGCATGTGGAACGGCACGCGCATCCTGCCGGAAGGGTGGCGGCGCTATGTCACCACGCCATCGGGGCCGCAGCCGCCCGGCGGCTTCGGCTATGGCGCCACCTTCTGGCTGATGAACAAGAGCCCGGGCGTGCCGGCGGACGCGTTTTCGGCCAATGGCAATCGCGGGCAATATGTCGTCATCATCCCCAGCCGCGATCTGGTGATCGTGCGGCGTGGCGAAGACCCGGCATCGAGCGGCTTCGACATCGCGAAGTTCACTGCCGAGCTGCTGAGCGAGCTGAAATGATGAACTGGGACGCGGCCCTTGCCTTTGCCCTGTCGCTGCCGGACGTGGTGGAGGGGGTGCATTACGGCAAGCCCGCCGCCAAGCTTGCCACCAATGGCCGGGCGTTCCTGGGGCTGGGGCGCGAGCCGGACCGGGCCTTCGTTCTCCATCTCGATCTGGAGACGGTAGCGCTGCTGGTCGAAACCGCGCCCGACAGCTTTTATCAGACGCCGCATTATGAAGGCTGGCCGGCGGTGCTGGTGCGCCACGACGCGCCAGATGAAGACCGCGTGCGCGCGCTGATCGAGCGCGCGCGCGATCAGGCAGCGGCGATGCCCAAGGCGCGGCGACGCTGACCGAGACCAGCATGGCCGCCCCGCGCTTCGACCATTTCGCCGCGATCGACTGGTCGGGCGCGCGGGGCACCGCACATCGCGGCATTGCGGTGGCGATCTGCGGCACGGGCGATGCGCCGCCGGTGCTGGTGGCGCCGCCGGATCGGCGATGGTCGCGCACGGCGGTGCGCGACTGGCTGATCACGGCACTGCCGGCGGACGCCATTGTCGGCTTCGATCTGGGGCCGGCGCTGCCGCATGCCGATTGCGGCGCCTATTTTCCCGGATGGGAGGCCAGCCCGGCTGACGCGCACGGCCTTTGGGCGCTGGTGGAGGCGCTGTGCGTGGGCGAGCCCGACCTGGCGGCCACCGGCTTTGCCGATCACCCGGCGGCGCAGCAGCATTTCCGCCGCCATGGCGGGCGCACCGGCCAGATGTTCGGCACCGGGCGCGGCCGGCTGCGCGTGACCGAACATGCCCAGCGCGCGCAGGGGCTGAACCCCTATAGCAATCTCAACCTGGTCGGCGCCGCGCAGGTCGGCAAATCGAGCCTGTCGGGCATGCGGCTGTTCCATGCGCTGCAGGGGCGGCTGCCGATCTGGCCGTTCGATCCGCTGCCCCCGGCCGGCCCGGTGCTGCTCGAAATCTATACCAGCCTTGCCGCGCGCGACGCCGGGCGGCCGCCGGGGCGCAGCAAGATGCGCTCGGTGGCCGAGCTGAACGCCGCGCTCGCCGCGCTGGGCAGCCGGACGGTGCCAGGCGAAGGCGCGATCGACGATCATGCCAGCGACGCGCTGCTGACGGCGGCCTGGCTGCGCGCACATGCCGGCCGGCCTGCGCTGTGGCAACCCGCCGGGCTGACCGAGGCCATTGCCCGGACCGAGGGCTGGACCTTCGGCGTGGTTTGACGCATGGGGCGCCGATACGCCGGTTTAGCTCAGCTGGTAGAGCAGCGGTTTTGTAAACCGAAGGTCGCGGGTTCGATCCCTGCAACCGGCAC